>JADJCA010000022.1 GCA_016703425.1 Myxococcales bacterium | reverse complement strand
TCCCTTCCGACGACGCAATGGTGGCCCGCGCCGCGACCGGTCGTCGCATCGACGCTAGCGGGGCTGGACGACAGGGGCACCGAGAGGCGTGCTTCGAGCGGCGGGTCGAAACACGTCACGCGATCCTGGTCGGCGCGACAGATTCCGTCGGGCGTTTCGGTGCACGCAACCTCTCCGGCGGTCGCGGCGCAACGGTATCCGCAGGCCAGCTTGCCCGATACCGCGGAACAGATCGCCTCCGGCAGGCGCTGCCCTTCTCGCAGCGATGCCAGCAGAGCCGGCGACGGATCCCAACAGCGGAGCGCTCCGTCTCCATGCCGGCAAACGCCCCAAGGCGTGTCTGCACACTGCACTTGGTCGAAGCCCCGGACGCAGTGGTAGCCGCAGGCGGTCTTGCCTGCCGACGTGATGCAGCTCGCCTTGGGGAGCGGTGCCTGACGAGCGAAGCGCGCCGTCCACGCGGCTTTGACGAAAGGTGGCGGATCCCAACACGCGAGCATGTCGGCGGCGGCCGTGCAGACGCCCTCCGGCGTTCGTGCGCAGCGAACCTCGCCGTACGCGGAAATGCAGCCGTATCCGCAGGCACGCTCGCCGCGCCCCGACGTCAGGCATTCGGGCGCCGTCGGGATCTCGGGTGCCGCGCTCGCGCCCCTCGTTGGCACGACGGCGGTCAAGAGAAGGACGGCGAGGCCGGCGGCCGGGCTGAGGGTTCGGAGCAAGGGCATTGGCCAGGTTAAGTAGGCCACGCGCCAATCTATTCCCAGCGCGCGACCGCTCCTCCCTGGTCCCCCGTGTCGGGCTCTGCGGTAAGCGCTAGCGCAACGTAGGCGTTCAGCACTCGACCCCAAGGCGTCGAGTGGTCTCACCGGGGTGTCGCCAGGTACTTCTTCACGGTTCGGCGGTCGAGGTGCGCGCGCCGCGCCACCTCAGCGACGGTGCCGTGCAGCGCATGGAGCTTCCGAAGGTGCCTCGCCAGCGCCGTCGTCGCGTCGGCGCCCTCGCCCGTCGGCGACACGTCTCCGCGATAGCCCCGCGTGAGAAGCACGCGCCGCACGCACTGCTCGAGCTCACGGACGTTGCCCGGCCAGTGATAGTCACGCGGCAGATCCCGCAGGATCGCCTCCTTGACGAGCGCGACGACAGCCGCCGAGTCCTCGCCGACGATGCGTCGAACGATGGTCACGAGGAGCATGTCGAGCTCGCCGGGCTCTTCAGCGAGACGAACGCGCAGGGGAGGGACCTCGATGACGTCCGCGCAGAGGCGATAGTAGAAGTCGTCGCGGAAGCGTCCGCTGCCGCGCAGTTCGTCGAGGGAGCGATTCGTCGCGGCGATAACGCGCCCGCGAAAGTGGCGCGTCTCGCGTGAGCCCACGGGCGAAAACGTGCGCTCCTGGAGCACCCGCAGGAGCTTCACCTGGATCGGCTCGCCGACCTCACCGACCTCGTCGAGGAACACGGCGCCGTAGTGGCTGACGCGCGACAGCGCCCCGTCGTGATCCGCCACGGCACCGGTGAAGGCCCCCCGCTTGTGCCCGAAGAGCTCTGACTCGAGGAGCGCCTCGGTGAACTCGGCCAGGTTGACCGTCGAGAAGACGCTTCCGAAGCTCTCAGCGAAGGCGTCGCGCCTTTCGTCGAAGGGGATGAAGCAGGACCGCCCGAGGGCCGCCGCGGCGGTGCCTTTGCCGGCGCCTGTCTCGCCGAGAAGGAACGTGGAGAAGTCCTCCATCTTCCGCCACATGAAGCGAGCGTAGAGCCTCAGGTCGTGGGTGAAGATGTTGTTCCATAGGGCCTCGCGCAACCGACGCATCGACGGGCTCTGCCCCACGAGGGCGCGCTCGACGAAATAGAAGGCGCGCCGCACCTGGAACGACAAGGCGAGGAGTCGCCCCGCTTCGTCGGCGGCGAAGCCCCTCTGAACAAGCTCTCGCAAGAAGTCATGCGCGAAGGAGAGGCGAACCGGCCGCGGGCCCGCGGCCAGCTGCGCGCGAATATGCTCGTCGAAGGCTCCCGCGAACCGGTGGAAGAGCTCGAACAGCACCGCCAGCTCCAAGAGCTCGCGTTCGTCCGCCGGGTAGCGACGCACGTCAGCCGCGGAGAGTCGCGCCAGGCGCTTCTGCAGCGTGGCCACCAACCGGTCGATGACCTCGTCACGAGCGGCGCGCCGGTCGACACCGACGAGCCGCGCGTCGAGACCGGCGCGCTCCCTGCCGAAGGGGTTGGCTTGGGCCGCCGCGGCGACGCCGGCGAAGAATGCGCGGTCCTCGGCAGATAGCACGCAAGAAATGTACATCCACGCACAGGAAATGTGGACTTGGAGCGCCCGGTTCTTCGATTCCTCGAGAAAATCGGCGGTCGGCGAGCGGTACGAGCCTTGATACCAACGCCGCGCGCTTCCGAGCGAGGCGCGAAAGGACGAACACGATGCCTCCGCAAGAACCTCCGCATTCGGCCGCTTGGATGGCCCAGGTCTGGATCTCCTTCGTCGTGGCGATCGGCACGACCGTGACGGGGATCTTCTATCTACCCGTCGACGCGTGGACGCGCGCCTTCCTCGGCATGGGTGTCACGTTCTCCGTCGGGTCGTGCTTCTCCCTGTCCAAGGCCATTCGCGACGAGCACGAGGCCAAGCGTTTCCTCAGCCGCATCGACGAGGCGAAGGCGGCGCGCATCCTGCGTGACTTCGACCGGGAGGCGGCGTGATGGGCTTCGCGGCCACGTGCGAGCGCGTCGTGACCTCGGGCTTCGACGGCGCATCGGCGGTCGAGCGTGATGGCGCGGTGCGGGAGCTCGTCCTCGGGGCCAGCGTCGCGGGAGCCGCCGCGTGCGTGCAGCCCATTCCGTTGCTCGACACGGTGTTGCTCCTTCCGATTCACGCGACGCTGGTGCAGGCCATTGCGCGCGTGCACGGCTACGAGCTCGACAAGAAGGCCGTCGTCGAGATCTTGGGCACCTTCGGCGTCAGCATCGTGGCGAGGCACGCCATTCGGAGCGCGGTCCGCTTCATCCCCGGGCTTGGCCTCATTGTCGGCGCGTCCATGGGCTACGCGATGACCTATGCCATCGGCGAGGTGGCCGACCACTACTTCCGGTCCGGGCGCGGGATTCCCTCCGCGGAGCTGCGCACGCTCTTCGAGGAGACCTACCGCACGAAGCGCGCCGAGAAGGAGCGCGCCCATGCCGACGATCGGTCCCTCAAGCGAAAACTCGAGCAGCTCAGGGAGGCCTTCGACGCGGGGTTCTTGTCCGGCGACGAGTACGCAAAGATGAAGGAGGAGCTTCTCGCGGGCTTCTAGCCCGGCCTTGGCGTCACCTCGCTCGAGAGCGCGATCCCGTGGGACAGGCCCAGCCGATCGACGGTCGCATGGTTTCCGTAGAACAACGTTCGCCGAAAGATGCCGCGGCGTACGGCGGACATGAGCCAAGGCGCCGACCAGAACAGCGCGCCGAAGAGTGCACGCGACGCCTCCGACGCGATGCGCGAGCGGAACATACCCGCCGCCGCCATGGCCCAGTAGTGGTACGCGTCACCGAGCGGATCGCCGTCAGGCGACTCTTCGGGCCGAAAGGGCGCGACGCTGGCGCCAGCGCGTACGCGCTCGGCGATGCTCATGGGGGCCATCGTCGGGTACGCGCGCGCGTCTCGACCGCGAGCGAGCCATCGCAGGGTCGCGTGAAGGAGCACGACCGCTGAAAAGAGGTCGCCGGTCGCGCCGACGGCGAGGGCGAGCTGCCGGGGAATCGTGAGCGAAGCCGGCGCTCGTTCGCGAACCTCGTTGAGCAGGGCCCCGACCGCTTCTTCGGGGGAGAACTCCCACGGAAACGGTCCGCCGTAGTCGTCAACGAAGCTCGCCAGCGCGGCCGTCAAGCGCGCCGGGACGATGGGGGCGCCATTTGACCACGAGAGCCCTCGGGCACCGGCTCCGCATGACGGCTCGGCCCGCGCGCCGAGTTTTCTGAGCTCTTCGAGCATCGCCGAGGGCACTTGCTCTGTGGAGTCGCACCGACACCTCGAGCGTTCGACTTCCGCTCGATAGGTTCGCCAGCCGGGCATCGCTTCGGAGGATGCGACGGCAGCGAGCGAGCGCGCGAGCATCACGCTGGCGCTGGCGCCGCCAGTCGCCGTGTTCGAGGAGTTGTCTTGGGACAGCGAGGAAGGCAGGCGTGTCGTGCGGAAGCGATTCATGGATGAAGTCAACGCCTTCTGGCCCTATTACCTTTCCCATCATCGCCATCGGGCCAACCGCGCGATGCACGACATCGCCGACATCCTCGTCATCGGTTGGTTCGCGTGCGGCCTCGCGACAAGCAGGCCGCCTCTCGTCGCTGTGGGCGTGGGGCTGGGCTACGCCATCGTCTTTGCCAGCCACTTCCTCATCGAGCACAACACTCCGCTCACGCTCGGCCATCCCTTCCTTGCTGGTGTCTCCAACTGGCGCATGTTCGCGTTGATGGTGGGCGGGCGGCTCGACCGAGAGTTCGAGCGGCATCGACTGGTGCAGTATGGCGACGCGCCGTGGGGGCCCGCGGCCATCCGGTCTCGGGTGCTGCGCGCGACAAAGCGCGTCGTCGGAGGCCGATAGTGCCGCTCCTTCGCCTTGCCTCCGCCGGGCGCGGAGCCCACTACGGCGCGCTCCGCGGGGTCATCGAGTCCTCCCTTCGCCTGGCGTATCGGGGCGACTGGCCCGCGACCCTGTGGTCCCGGTTCCCTTCGTCGTGCCGCGTGGAGTGCGTGAGGCACACTTTGGCCGTCCTTCCGCCTGGTGCGTCAACGCTGCGCGTCGGTTTCATCTCCGACATTCACATCGGCCCGACGACGCCGCCCAAGTTGCTGGATGCCGCGTTTGGGCAGCTCGAACGTGAGAGGCTCGACGTGCTCTTGCTCGGCGGTGACTACGTCTTCCTCGAGGCCACTGCAGCGAAGGCCGAACGGCTCACGTCTCTCGTTCGCCGCGTGCCGGCAGCGCGGAAGTTCGCCGTGCTCGGAAATCATGATCTTTGGACGGATCACTCGCTCATCGAGGACGCGCTCGGTCGTGCGGGCGCGGAGCTCCTCTGCAACGAGAGCGCGCTCCTCGACGCGACCGGCGCGGGCATTGCCATCGTCGGCCTCGACGAACCTTGGACGGGAGCGCTCGACGCGGTTCGCGCTGTGCGCGGTGTCGGCGACGTGCGAGCGGTCATCGTTCTTTGTCACTCGCCAGATGGACTGCCTGACGCCATCGGCGCCGTCGCGGCGCTTCCCGGCGCGCCCGTGGGGCTCTACGTGTGCGGGCACACCCATGGCGGACACGTCGCCACGCCGTGGGGGCCGCTCGTCGTCCCGGGCCGCGTGGGGAAGAAGTTCCCGCACGGGTTTCGTCACGCGCCGCCGCTCCATGTTCACGTCTCACGCGGCGTCGGCGGCATCGAGCTGCCCATTCGGACCTTCGCCGCGCCCGAGGTCGCCGTGTTCGAGCTCGTCGAGCGGCGCCGCTGACTTCATCTCTGCGGGGCGTCGCCGCCGCGCCGGCGTCACGGGCGACAAAACGCCTCGCGACAATCGCGTAGACTCGGGGGCGCCATGACGAAGGCACGTCAACCGCTCGGCGACTCGCACAATTTCGGTCGCCGCGTGACCTTGAGCGAAGACCGCGTGCACAAGCCGCGGACCGTCGTCTGGGAGCGACTCCTCCTCGCCGCCGACAGCCCGCTGCGCGAGCGCCTGCGCGAGGTCGCGGAGGATGGCGGCTTGGGGCGGGACGCCTTCGACTTCTTGCCCGAACTTCGCTTCTTCCCATCGAAAGACGGTATCGGCGGTGAGGTGGAGCGCGTGGCGCTCGACGCGCTGCCCCCGCTGAAGGAAGCGGAGCGTCGCGTTCTGGCCACCGTCGTGGGGCGCACCATCGCCCTGTTCGCGTGGCTCGGTGTGACCGATCTGCATTGGGAGAATCTGGTGCTTGGCAGGGGCCGTCGCGGGCAGCTCGTCTTCGGTCCCCTCGACGTCGAGATGATCCTCGGCGACTTCGGCCTCCCCACGGAGACGAAGCTCTTGCCGGACGCCGACCCCGAGTACGCGACGATCTGTCGCCACGCAGCGGGCGTTCGCCGCGTGCTTCCCTACCTCGGCAAGCCCGTCGGCGCCGCGCTGCTCGTCGAGATGGCGGCAGCCTATCGCGGTACGCTGACGCTCCTTGACCGGCACGCCAAAGCCATCGCCGAGGTCTTTGCGACCCTTCCGGAGCTGGCCGACGCGCCCATCCGCGTGTGTCTCCGCGGCACCGGTGAGTACGTGCAAGCGCGCGCCGCGCCGCCGTGGCCGCCCTTGCTCGACGAGGAGGAGGAGCAGCTCGCGCGCGGCGACATCCCCTACTTCTTCCGACTCTACGGCCGGCCGGGCATTCACTACTACGGCGACGCGTCACTCCGGCGCATGAAGACGCTACCGCTCGAGGGTGACGTGCCACAGCTCGATCCGGTCTTGCCGGTGAAGCGAGGCCTCACGGCCCCTTCGCGACGCTCGCTTCGGGAAGAGGGACTCTTCACGCTCCTCGGCGCCTTCGACCACAAGGGGCCTCGCGGGGGAGCACCAAGGCGACGACGGTCACGATTCGCTTTGGCGCCCGCACGCTCGTCATCACCACGGAGCGCGGCGAGGAGCTCGAATCGCGGCGCAACCTCAAGGCCTTCGTCGGGAGCGTCTACTTGCCCTGTCGCTGCGGCGAAGTGCGCACGGTCTTCGTTCCGCCGGTGACCGCTTGCCGCGCTTCGCGCTAACGGCTCGCTTCGGTGAACGCACCTTCGGGCGTGCAAGGGCCCAAGAGGCGTGGTAACTCGGCGCGGCTTTGGCTGCCTCTTGCGAAACCTGCCGGCGCCCTACCGCGGCCTGCGTGTGCGATCGCATCGTGTCGTTCCCGACGGAGCGCCGGATCCTCATCTTGCAGCATCCGCAAGAGCAGGACGCGCTCCTGGGGTCTGCGCAGATCTTGATGGCGAGCTTGCCCAAGGCCGAGCTCGTCGTGGGCCTGAGCTGGCGCAACTTTGCCCACGCACTCGGTGAAGAAGACGCCGATCCCAAACAGTGGGCCGTGCTCTTTCCCGATCGGGAAGCGAAAGGTGATCAGGTCTCCGGTCGCCGCGGCGTGACGCTCCCGCCCAGCGACATGCGTGGCATCGTCGTGCTCGACGGCACGTGGTCGAAGGCCAAGACTCTGTGGTGGCGCAACCCGTGGCTCTGCAAGCTCAATCGAATGACCTTGAAGCCCAAGAGCCCGTCGATCTACGGCAAGCTTCGGGCCGAGCCTCAGCGCGAGTACGTCTCGACGCTCGAGTCGGTG
This sequence comes from Myxococcales bacterium, assembly GCA_016703425.1. Classification (NCBI taxonomy): domain Bacteria; kingdom Pseudomonadati; phylum Myxococcota; class Myxococcia; order Myxococcales; species Myxococcales bacterium. The sequence continues at coordinate 86,727 of JADJCA010000022.1, read as the reverse complement.
GCAGCGGCGCTGACGCTCTGCGGCGAGGCGAAGGAGATCGAGGCGGGGCTCACTCGCGTCTTCCGCACGCTCGTGCAGCGAGTGCGCGACGCCGACATCCCCGCCGAGGCGCGTCGCTTGCCGCGCCGAACGCGCCCGCCCCGGACGCGTCCCGCATCGGGCGAAGGAGGCGGCGTGCCGCTAGCCGATGAGCAGGAGCGCGACGGCGACGCAGTAGAGACCGAATCCCGAGACGAAGAGCGCGAGCGCCGCCGATAGGTAGCGCGACTTCTTGTTTCGGACCGACAGCGCCAGCTCTAGCGTCTCGAGTGGCTGGCCCTGGATCTCCTGCGTCAGCCATCGGAGGCGCAAGACGCCCCAAACGGCCACCGCCGCGGCGAGGAGCACGGTGAAGAGACCCGAGACGATGCACCCACGGGCCAAGAGGCTCGTCTGCGCGATGGCCTTGCCAGAGAAGCCGGTCACCGTGATGACGATGCCGCTCAAGGACAACATCACCTGCGTTCGGAGTACCAAGACGCCGAGCTGCCCTTGAACCATCTCGAAGGCGCGCAGCGCCGAGCCTTCGCAGAGGTCCAGAATGGCGCGGGCTTCGGTCGCTTCGCTGGTCACGGAACCGTCGTAGCACGGCTCGGCGGCGGCGTTGGCGAGGCCGTGGCTAGGACCGCCGCGGCCTTGGCAAAGAGCGTCGCGGCGACCTCGTGCCGCTTCGCTTGCTGCGCCGCCAAGCCCGCCGCCTTGTAGAGCTGAGCGACGAGCTTCGCCGTCGGCATCACGAGCATGTCCGACGTCTCGTACCAGCCCGTGCCCCTCGAGAAGGCGACGAAGCCGAAGTGTTTGCCGTCGGGCGATACGTCGACGCGCGCCAACGCGGCCGGCGTGATGCTGAACGCCGCGCGGTAGTCCGCCAGCGCGGCGGCACGCTCGCCGGGCGACAGGCCCTTTGCAAAGTTCGGCGTCTTGCGCGACATCGGGTGCGGGCCGAGGGTCAACGAGAACGGAAATACGGGCGCCTCGCCCATGATCTTCGCGCCAAAGCGGAGCGTCGTCGTTCCCGCCGCCCCGTCGTTGACGGTCTCCGTGGCGAAGACGATGTCGTCATAGGGGAAGGGGCCTCGCAAGGCTCGCGTCGGCGGCACGGGACCTTCGTCGAACTGCGCCTCCAGAAATGCGTTCGCCGCGACCTCCGCCGCCGTCGCCTTGTAGTCGGGCTCACCGCGGTGCTCGTCGGCGGTGTTCTTCACGGTGGTCTTGCCTGTCGCGAGCTCAACGAAGCGGCAACGCGAGCCGCACGGATCGCATGGGGAATGACAATGGCCAAAATGGCGGCCGTCTTTCGTCAGGCCAAGGGCGCGCATCCTGATCTCAAAGCCCTCCGGCACGCACGCGATCTCGCGGAGCGGCGGCGGCGCCGCCGACGGCTCGCACCGCGCTTCCGCGGATTCATGGCGACCGGCGTCAAAGCGAGGGCCACTCGTCGGCCCCGCATCGACCGACGTAGCCAGTGCCGCCGTGGCGACCAACGGCGCGCTGGCGTCGCTCGTCGAGGCCGGCGCCGTCGTGGCGCTCGGTGCGCGGCAGGCGAAGGTTAACGTGTAAAGTGCAATTGTTGGCGCGCGGCGCAAGGCGCGGTTGTTCATCGCCCTCGCGCCCAGGCGACGTAGCGCGGGTCCTTGGCAAGATCGGCGACGTCGCGGAAGTTCGGCTCTTCGCGGAGGATGCGCTCCACCAACAGCCACGCGTCGTCTTGGCGCCCGAGCTTGAGGAGGACGCGCGCTTTGGTGTCGAGGATGTGGTGGTCTTGGCCGTTCCGCAGGCAAGCGACGCCGCGGTCGATGAGCTCGAGGGCGCGCGCCAGATCGGCCGGGGTGGCTTTCGCGTTCGACTGCAGCTCCCAGGCGATGAAGTTCGTGGCGTAGCGAACCACCTCCCGCTGGAACTCGCCTTCATCGGTGAAGTGGAAGATCTGCCACACCGGCGGCACGAGCCGAAGGCACGCCTCCGCCTCCAGCAGCCCTTCGCGGCGCCACTTCTCGCGGTCGCTCTTTGAGCCGTCCGAGCCGTGGCCACGCTTTCCGTCGATCCACATGCGGCCATAGTGAGCGTAGAGCTCCATGTAGGCGCTCTCGGCGGTGCCCTTCTTGAAGAGGCGGAGCGCCGCCGCGTACGTCTTCTTCGCCGCGTCGTACTTCTGCTGCGAGCGCTGCGAGTTTCCCTTCTGAATGAGCGCGTTGGCCGCCGCGAGCGACTTGTGCTCCTTCTTCTTCGCCTCGGCGCTATCGGGGACCCTCTGGTTGCGGAAGTCGATGCGCGCGTTCGGGAAGGCCTTGGCGATGCGCTCTCGCTGCTTCGTGCCCAGCGCGTTGTAGCTGAGCTTGAGGTCTCGGATAGCCGGGAGAGCGAAGAACTCGTCGGGGAGCGCCGTAAGGCCGTCGAACTCGAGGTCGAGAACCTTGAGGGCCTTCATGCGGCCGATGCCTTCGAGAACGGCCGCGGGCAACGGGCCGCGTTGAGCCTTCTCGCCCCATCGATCGACGGCGAGCTCTTCGAGCTTGGGCAGGGTCATCGCAAAGATCGGCCTGAGGCGCTCGTGTGGCGGTACCGGCACGCCGGTGTGTCCCGTGTTGCCGCTGAGCTTGAGGACGCGCAGCGCCTTCAGCTTCGACAAGTTGGGCAGCGGACCTTCGAGCATGCCGAGGGCGTTGTGAAGGTCGAGGACCTCGAGTCGCGTCAGCTTCGTGAGCGACGCGGGCACCTTCGGAAAGAAGTTGCAGGAGACGTCGAGCGAGACGAGGTTTGGGAAGGTCGTGACGAACTCGGGGAATCGGCGGAGGTACGCCCAGCTCCCGCCCGACATGGCGATCGCCTCGAGGCTTGGCAGGCCCTCCATCGCTTTGGGAATCGCGAGGTTGGTGTGATCGGCCACCAGCCTCTTGAGGCGCTTGAGCTTGCTCGCCGTGGCGGGCAGGGCATAGACCGTCAGCTCCGGCAGCCGCTCGTCCTCCTTGCCGTCGGGAACCTGCGAAAGCTCGGAGACATCGAGCTCCTCGAGGTTCGACAAGTCGCCGAGGGTCTTGGGCAACACGATGGGCGTCGAGCCTCGCTTGCCGTAGGGCATGTTGCCGGCGACGCGCAAGACGCGGAGCTTCTTGAGCTTGCCGATCTCGGCGGGCAAGCTCGCAAGCTCGCAGTCGACGAGGGACAGGTGTTCGAGCTCCGTGAGCCCTCCGATTTCTTTGGGCACGCTGCCGATGGCGTTCTTGTCCAGGACGAGCTTCTTGAGCCACGGCATCTTCAGCACGTTGCTCGGGAAGGCCTTGAGCTTCTTGTCGCTCATGTCGAGCTCGTAGACCTTGTCGTCCAAGGCCTTCGCCACGTCGGCCAGCGCCTTCTCGCCGGCCGTCATGGCGCCTGCCACAAGGACCGGTTTGCCCTTCCGCAGCGCCGCCAGAAACTTGGGGACGTCGACCTCACTTCCGTCCTCGCTCAGGACGTCGCGCACGAATGACTGGCCGATGTTCTCGCTCGTGAAGTCGTAGTCGTCGTCGTCGCCGTAGTTGTCGATCCACTTGGCGCCCTTCTGCTTTGGGACGCGAAGGTCGTGGTTCGAGTTGATGACGAAGGGCGCGTCGACGTCGCCGGTGTCGAGGATGCCGTCGTTGTAGTAGCCGTAGACGAAGTGCTTGAAGGAGCCGGTCCCGATGGCGATCTCACAGTCGCCACCTTCGAGCGTCTCGGCCGTCGTATGGCCGGAAACCCAGAGGCCGGGAGTGCTCTCGTAGAGAGCGATACGGCCGGTCACGTCGAGGTCACCCGTCACGGCAAGAATGTCGAACTCGGCCTTCGTCGTCTTGGCGAGGGCCGCGAGGAGATCGCCGTTCAAGGTTAGGTCTCCGTCGACGAAGAGCACCGTCTGGTAGCCGCCCTCAAAGGCTGCCGAGAGAGCCCCATCGACGCGCGCGTCGGCCTCCGAAAACGAGAGCAGCTCGGCCTTGGCCGCGGTGTTTTTGGTCTTGGTCGTCGACTTGGAGGCGCGCTTGCTCGGCATGGGCGCCGAGTCTATCGGTTCGCGCTTTTGCGCTCTAGCCCGGGACGGCGACGACTTTGCGTGTCAGATCGGGATCGCCGTCCACGAAGGTGACGGCGAGCGTACCGCGGGCCTCGTCGCTCATCGCCCCGCGAGACGCTGTCGAGCTGACGGCCTCGGCGGAACGCTCATCGAGGACGATGTGCGCGTCGGCGAGGGCTCGACTCAAGGCCGGGAGATCGGCCACGGCGACCTCGAAGCTGAAGACCGTGTGCACGCCCGAGAAGAAGGTCACATCGGTGAGCCAAGCCGACGCCTGGCTGAACGCGTCGCGGATGCGCTGGGTCGCCTCGAAGTGATCGCCTCGGGCGACGGCGCTCAGCTGCAGGAACGTGGCGCGGGCGGCTGGGACCACGCGCCCATGGTAGCCGCGGTCCGCCGCCGCGCCCACCTTGGCCCCGTGATCGTTTGCCTCCTAGTGATCCGAACGGGCCATCCATGCACCGCCTGTCAGGGAAGCGGCGCGAGCAAATCGGTCAATGATTCCGTGGCGACGATTTCGGTCCTCCCCTTGCACCCCAGCGATGCCGATGGGAACGATCGCGTGGAGCAAGGCCGTTGTCGCAAACCAGCGAACAGCGCGCCCCGTCCTCAAGGCCGTGGTCGCGAAGCCGGGCGGCGACGACCGCGCGAACGCCGACGCGCTGCGAGCACGGTATGGTTCCGTTGACAGCATAACGGTCCCCGTTCGGGCTCCGCTCGCCCTGGCGGTGAAGGCGCTCGTCGAAACGGGGCCGCCTCCGCAAGAACTCGCGAAGGTCCCGAACGCAGCGCCCGCCGCGCTTGCAGCGCCAGACAAGAGTGCCCCTCACTCGGTTCGCGCCGTCTCGCAGGTCCGCGAGATCAAGGAGGAGCTCGCAACGGTCTTTCCGCGCGCGAGCAAGGTGCTTCACTGGGGCGAGGCCCCCGTCCCTCGCGCGGACGCTTCTGACGCGCGCGCCGTTGCCTCCGACGCGGCCGATCATCGCGCCCGCGTGCCGTCGGCGGGGTCCCGCTTCTTTCGACGCAAGCCGGCCGTCGGCGTTGCCGGGGTCCTCCTTGGCACCTGCCTAGGCGTAGCGCTCACGCTCGCCGTCGTGCGGCCCGTGCAGCGGCCTGCGTCGCGCATTGCGCTCGTGCGCGTCGCCGCGGCCGACACGGCGCATACGCGCCCCGTCGAACCTCGCGAGCGCGTCGCAGCGGCGCCGCCGGCGCCCGCCCCGGCGGCTGACCCGGAGGTCATCTCGCTGGACGAGATCGACTTTCCAGCAGACGCCCCAAGAAGCGCGACGCCGGCGCTGCGCCGTCAGTGGAAGCCGAGGCCGCAAGCGGCGAAGGTGTCTGATCCTTTCGGAGCGAGGGACTGATGCGCCGCTGCTTCTTCGCGTCCGTTGTCGCGTGCGGCACCGCGCTTTCGCCGCTCGCGGAGGCCGGTGACGTGGTGCTCGCGCAGCGCCACTTCGAAGAAGGCAAGCGCCTCCTTGCGGCCAATCGCGTGAAAGCCGCGTGTGAGCGCCTCGCAGCAAGCGTGAAGGAAGATCCCGGCCTGGGCGCGCGATTCAAGCTGGCCGAGTGCCGACAGCGGTTGGGGCTGCTCGCTTCCGCGTGGCACGGCTACATGGATGTGGCCTCGAGCTCGACGGAGCGTGGGCAGCTCGACCGCGAGCGCATCGCGCGTGGCCGCGCCGCGGCGCTGGAAGGAAAGATTGAACGCGTCGTGTTCGTCGTGCGAGCCGTCGACCTGCCCGGACTCGTGGTCCTTCGTGACGGCCAAGCGGTCGGGCGCGCGTCGTGGGGCGCTTCGCTTCCCGTCGATCCCGGCTCGTTCGTGGTGCGAGCGGAGGCGCCGGGGCGCGCGGCGTTCGAGCGCCGCGTGGTCGTGGCGCCGGGGGCCGGGACGACCGACGTGGTGGTGCCCGAGCTTGCTCCGCTCGCAGCCGCGTCCGTGCCGGAAGCCCAGGGCGTGGCGACCGTGGATGCGAAGGCCGACACAAAGGCTCGGGCGAAGTCTGACGCGGCGCCGTCGCCGTCTCCTCCGCCTGCATCAGCGGCGCCGGCCGATGCCGAGGGCGACGCAACTGTGTGGACAAGGGGACGCGGTGTTGCCGTTGCGGCGGGAGGCGTCGGCCTCGCGTTGACCCTTGGAGGGGCCGTGTTGGGGATGCAAGCGATCTCCAAGAACGACGAATCGGCCAACTATTGCCGCGGCAACGACTGCAGCCCGCGCGGCACCACGCTGCGGAACGACGCGCTCGAAGCGGCGCGCATGTCGACGCTTTGCGTGACGGCTGGCGTGGCCGCCGTTGGCGGGGGCGTCGCTCTCTGGGTCCTTTCACCGGCCAAGAAGGCGGAGAGCGGGGCGATCTCGCTCACCGCGGCTCCGACGGCCGGCGGCGTCGCGGTCCTCGCGACCGGTGTCCTTTGAAGGCGTGGACCTGCTTATGGGGCACGCTGGCCTGTGGGTGCGCGTCGTTGGCGGGCATCGAGGAGCCGACACCGCGGAGTGAAGAGCCGGCGTTCACGGAGGACGACGAGCCCGTCTCGTGGTCCAGGACGGTGGCCGCCGCTGACGGAGGTGCCTCAACAAACAGCGACGGCTGCGCGCCGTGCAAGCTCGCCAACGCCCGCTCCACCTGTGGGGCTCGCGGTTGCGTCATCGAGGCTTGCGCGAGCGGCTTTCGCGACTGCGATCAAGATCCGTCGACGGGCTGCGAGAGCGAGGTGCTCCGCGATCCAGAGAATTGCGGCGGCTGCGGCCGTAGATGCAAGAGCGACGAATCCTGCGTCTCGGGCGACTGCCGCAATTGACGCGCGGCCGCGGTACCCGTGCATCAGCTCCTGTGATGGTAGTGGCGCGATAGCCGCTGGAAGGTCGCATCGGCGGTCGCTTGTTTGGCGCGCACGAGTTCGAGCCTCTCGTGGGCCCTCACGAAGGTCACGCGGATGCCGAGCGGTAACTTCGTCTCGATGAGCATGACGCCGCGTGCGGTCCACACGAGGCCGCCCCGCGCGCCGGCGAACTCCGGGAAGACGTGATCGAGCTCGGGGGCCAAGCAGGTTCTTGCGTGGGCGACGAGCGCGTCGCGACCGACGGCCGGCGAGAGGCGAGCCCACGTGGCCGAAGGCGCCGGAGTCGCCGGCGCGGACGCAGCAAGCACCGAGAGGTGTGGGCCGGTGGGCGCAAACGAGACGAAGTGCGGTCGAACGACGAGCGCGCCTTCGCCCGCCGCGCAGCCGTTAACGAAGAGTCGCGCGGGCGCCACGTAGACGTCGGGAGAGAGGGCCTGGAGGCGGGCGACGCGGCCCGCGATCCAGTCGGCCGGCACGCCCCATCGTCGTGCGAGTTCGTAGGTGCGCAGCGCCGCGTCGATCTCGCCGAGCTCCACGTGGAGGTCGGCGGCGACGCCTAGGCAATGACCACGGAAAGCGGGCGCCACCGCGCTGAGCGACAAATGGGCGAGGAGCGCCTCGCGGTAGCGGCGCGCGGCGACGAGCGCGCCAGCCACCTCGAGCGCCTCCGTCGTGGCGCCGCGCGAGAGCAGGTCCGCGAACCGTTCGGGCATGGCCAAGGGTTGTACGCCCCGAGGTGGCGGATGCTTCCTCCGTCAGCGCTCGAGTGTGCCGCGATACACGTGTCGCACACGCCCGTCGGCGTCGTAGCTCGCGCTCACCATGTTGCGCTCATTGGCTTGCCAGCGGTGCCCCAGGAGGCGGCCCGTCTTCTTGCTCTTGTGTTCGAACGTCGGTGCGCCGAGCCGCACCACGAGCGAGGTCGCGTCGTCCTTCCAGGTGATGCTGAGCGGCATCGCGTGCGCAAAGGCGGCGTAGTCGTCTTCGCCTTCCGCGTAAAAGAAGCAGCCCGACAGCCACGGGGCCGGCTTCGCCTCCGTGGCCCGGCGGAAGGTGAGGCAGAAGCCGCGCGCCTTCTCCGCCACGTAGACCTCGCTCTCCGTGCCGAAGTAGGGCAGCGGCCAGAGGCCGAGGGACTCGAGCCACAGACGCACTTCGCCTTCCGCGACGTGCCGGCCCATGAAGCGCTCCACGTCGGTCGTCAGAGCTCGGGCATCTCCGAGGCCGCCCGTTGCCGGGAGCTCCAAGGTGGTTCCGCCGGAATCGAACCACGTGCCGAAGGTCGGAACGCGAAGCTTAGCGTTGGGCTCGCTTACGCCTTGCGATGCGAGCCACTCGAGGAGAGCCGGCCGACCGTCGGACGCGTCGTCGTCGTCGAGCTCGGAAATATCGGTGCGGGCCTGTCCCAGTGCCACAAGAAAAGCCTCCAGCGTCGGCGCCACATTCTTGAGCTCACCCTCGGAGCCCAGAAGGACAACCGCGGGCGGGCCGTCGCCGTGCGCCCACAAGGCCAGCTGCGAGCCGTCGGGGAGCGCGAGGAAGAGGCCTAGCTTGGCGCGGAGCGCATCGACGTGCTCCGGCGCTTTCGCCAGACCTTCGGGCATGGGCTCGCTCGCGATGGCGTCGAAGTAGCCGACGTTGCCGTGTGGCCGAGCGGAGACCCATTGGCCGAAAGCCTCGAGCAGGGGAGGCACCGGCACGGCGTTCGGAAAAGCCTGGGACAGGGAGGTCGCGTTGAAGGTTGGCATGCGCCCAACGAAGATATCGGAGCCGCCATCGGGCGCGATGGACAACCGAGGCGGTGGGCATTTTCGGTGCGCCACGGCCCATCCGTTGCCGCGCACTTCGCTGTGGGCGACCGGCGCCGGGAGTGAGACTCAGTCGTCGGCTCTCGAGTCGGCCAACGGCAGAAAGATGCGCCCCTTCGCCTTGCCCGCCGGATCAGGCGACGAGTGACAAGCGTTGCAAGAGCCGGCGGGAGCCTCCTCGGGCATCTCCTTGCTGCGGCCAAGGTGCTCGAGGCGCAGACGAAGCGGCGCCCGAAGCGGTTCGGACGTGTAGAAGTTCCCCGCGGCATTGGTGGTAAGAGTCACCTCCTTCTTGTCTGCGTCGACCACACGCACCGTGACGCCGGGAGCGCCCTCATCGCTCGTCGACGACGTAAACACGGTGCCCGCCGCGGACCACGGATGCTGGGCCGCCTGACCGCCCGCCTTGTGGCACCGCAGGCAGTTTTCGCCGGGGCGCATGAGGGGGCCGTTTTCGAAGCGCAGTGCGGCGACGTCGACGTGTTCGGGCGCGCTGTAACAGCCCAGGGCGAGCATCGCGAGGGCGAAACAAATCGGCTTCAATTGACGTGCTCCTCTGGCGTGGCGATGCGCTCGTCGCCGAACCACTTGGCGACGACGCTCGCCGCTCGCTTCTCGGGTTCTGCCGCGGAAGCGAAGGCCTCGCACAGGACGCCAAAGGACTCACCGCGAAGCAGGTGGCCAAGGGCGATCGCTTCGTCACTTTGAACCGCTACCTGGTGCACAGCGAAGCCGCGCCGCCAAACGCACAGCACCTGGACGTCCAGCGCGACGGCACAAAGTCCCCGTGGCGGTGTCAAGGTCTCGTCAGCGCCCCGTCGGTCCCAAAGCGCGAGCGTCGCGCTGGGGACGCTCACCAGGCGAAGCGACGGTACGGGGCGCAGTCGAACGGCGTCTCGGAGGTCCGCCGCCGCGGCCGCCAGGGACCACGGGCGCGCGTCCTCCGAGAGGAACGAGACCAAGCGTGTCCATTCAAGCTCGGCGATGTCGGCCACAGCCGCACCGACCTCCTCGCCCCGGAGAAACTCAGCAAAGTGTCGCCCGAAGCGTTCGAGAATCGGATCCTCCGAAGGGTGGGCGTGAATGTACCGGCACGAGACCTCCGTGAAGGTCTTCTCTCCCAGCAGGGTTGCGACACGAGGGAACGTATCGAACAGTGCTTGGACCAGCCGATACCAGTACATGGCGCGATAGATTCCCATCCGCGCGAAGGCATCGATTGACCCTCGGCCAACGAATTCGGCTTGCACCTCTGGGGGCGCAGGGTCGAATCGAACGGAGCGCCAGAAGAGTTCTTCGAGAGCTGCGAGCTTCATGATGCGGCCCCGAACGCGATCGCGCATGCGGTGGCCTCGAGGGCACTGGCGGCGGCGCTGAGTGCCGATGCGGCGATGGCGCCGGCTCGTTCGCTCTCCTGCACCAACACGGCCAGGTCGGGAACGTTCTCGTCGCGTTCGACGATGCAGGGGACCGCGCCGAAGCGTTCGACGGCTTCACGGTAGAGGCGCCAAACGACGTCGGGGACGTCGCTGCCGTGGTCGTCGAAGAGGTACCCCTCGCGCACCGAATGACCGGCCACGTGAAATTGCGCGACGCGTCTCTGCGGAAGTCCCCGGACAAACGCGCGCGCGTCGAAACCGTGATTGGTCGCGCTGACGTGAACGTTGTTGACGTCGAGCAGCAGAAAGCAGTCAGCGCGCTCCGAAACCTCCGAGAGAAACTCCCATTCGGTCATCTCCGAGGACGCGTAGGTTACGTAGCTCGACACGTTCTCGAGGGCGATGCGCGAGCCCAGTTGGTCCTGTACCTCAACCACGCGCCTGACGACGTGAGCGAGGGCCTCTTCCGTGAACGGCAGAGGCCACAGGTCGTGCCCATGGCGACCGCCAAACGACCCGAAGCAAAGGTGGTCCGACACGACCTCCGGCAAGACCGCCTCGCGGAGAGCCCGCAGTTTCCGAAGGTAATCGCTGCGCAGCGGGTCAACGCCACCGATCGACAGCCCGACGCCGTGGAGGAGGACGCGTGCGTCTCGTCGAACGCGCTCCAACACGGCGGCGGGCCGACCCCCTCGCTCGAGAAAGTTCTCCGTCAAGGCTTCGACGTATGGGACGCCGGCGCCGTTTCGCAGCAACTCCGCGTAGTGCGGCACACGAAGGCCGTAGCCAAAGGGGGTCATGTTTGAGGTCCTCTTGCGCGCGGGAGATCGGCCTTAGGAGATGAGCTTGCCGCCCTTCTTCGAGCAATCGGACTCCTTGGGGACGCTGATCCATCCGTGGCCGGCGCAAGAGTTCTGTCCTTTGCAGCCGTTGGCTCCGTCGGCCGACGCGCACTCGCCCTGCCCCTTGCACGAATTGATGCCTTCGCACTTCAGGGAGAGCGGCTTGCTGCCACCCTCCGAAATGGCGAGGGCAGCGTCCTTGCTGGCGGGTGACGCACCGGCGTCAGTTGCCACGAGAACCTTGCCGCCCTTCTTGTCGCACTCCGAGCGAGGAATCGTGATCCATCCCTTGCCGGCGCAATCGTTTAGACCCTGGCAGCCGCTCTTGCCGTCCGCGCTTTGGCACTCACTCTGGCCCTTGCACGAGTTGACACCCTCGCACTTCACGAGTGCATCGGCCTGTGTCCCCGTCGTCGTCGAGGCTGCGTTTTCGCTCGTGGAGCTGCAAGCGGCGAGAGCGAGCAAGCTTGCAACGGAGGTCGCCAAGGAAATGGTCTGCGTGGAGTTCATGAAGCCTCTTCAATTGAAGTCACCGACTGCCGGCGACATGTGCCGGACCTACGGCAGCGCATTCGACCGGTTACACCGACGGCTCACGGTTTCGCCGAAAGTTTGAAGTCGGCGGAACACGCCGTTGACGAATCGGCAACGGTCCACGGCGGTCGAGCGAACGCATCATCGACTCGCAAGGAACCGAATCGTCGTGCCCAACGACGTGCGCGCTCGTTGCGTGGGCGCGCAGGGTCTGCGCCGGTGGCGTCAGCGGCTCGAGCGCCGAGGCCCCGTTGCGGTGTATTGCCCACTCGGATTGGTTGCGCCGGAGCTGGCGGCGCCGACGGCACCGCTCATGCACCCGCGTCACGTCGTGCGCCTCCTGCTTTCGGCATGCGTCCTCGCGGGGGGCCTCCTCTGGCCCGCCGCGCCGGCGCTGGCGGGCGCCTCCGATGGCGACAGCGACAATCGCCCCGACGCGCCCAACCAAACCTTTCGCTACACGTCGGTCGCCGCCGGCGCACCATCGTACTTCCGGGCCATTCTTGAGGGCTTCGGCGTCCTGAGCCTCGGGTACGTGGAGTACCTCGTCAGCACGCAGCAGCTTCGTCAAGGCGTCGCCTACGACGGCACGCTTTTCTACGAGAAGTTGCGCGGCAACGCTCAATCCTTCGACGCCAACCACTTCGGGACGAACTTCATCGGGCACCCGCTCGGCGGCACCCTCTACTACTTGGCAGCTCGCGGAAACCGCTTGTCGGTGGCGCAGTCGTTCTCTTGGGCCTTCACCGGCTCGCTCTTATGGGAATACTTGGGCGAGATCGGCGAGCGGCCCAGCTACAACGACATGATCGCAACGCCTTGGGGCGGCGTCGCAAACGGGGAGACGTTCACGCAGCTCGGGGCCTTCTTTGCGCGCGGTCGTCCGAGCCCGGCGACGCGAGCGGCAGAGGTTCTCTTCGGTTGGCCGCGAGCCGTACACGACGCGCTCGACGGCGCGACCTTCGCGCGCGCCGCGGAGACCGATGACCTCGGCCTGCCGGCCGACGTGTGGCACGACTTCCGAGCGGCGGTGGACGTCGCGAGCGTGACTCAGGCGGGAGCCGCGACGCGCGCCGAAGCGGGGCTCGCCGTCGACCTCGCCGTCCACAACCTCGACAAGGAGGGGCAGCCGGCCGACGTCAGCTACGTCTACGACGACGGCAACGCAGCGGCCTTGCGGCTACGGCTGCGTCAGGCCGAAGGGCGCATCGTCGACGCGCGCTACGAGGCCTCCGTCAGCCCCGTCGGCTACTTCACGCAGCGCGCTCGACTGAACCGGGGTCGGCTTTCGGGGCAGAGCTTCCTCGTCGGCTTGAGCGTCGCATACGAGATTGCCGCCCACGACTACGAACGTACGGCCGCCCTCGACACCATCTCCAAGGTGACCGTGCTCGGGCTCCTCGCCGAGTCGACGACCTACCTAAGCGGCCCTCGTCTTCGAGCGCGCCTCCTGCTCGGCGGCGACTTCGCCGGTGTTCGTGCCTTCGCGCTGCCGTCCTTCCTGGCCAAGCACCCGGAGGTCGCCGCGGCGACCTCCACGGCCCTCCCGTCGCTCCTCAAGAACGAGCAATACTACTTTGCCCTCGGTCCTTCGGTCGCTCCGTCCCTCGCGTTGGACGTCGGCGCGTGGTCTCTCGAGGCCAACCTTCGCTGGGAGGCCTTCCAAGCAATTCAGGGCATCGACGTCGACCAGCGCTCCCTCACCGACGACATCGCGCGCAGCGATCGTCGCGCGAGCGGAGGCGTTCGCTTGGCCGTGAGGCCCTTGCGGCACCTCGAAGTCGGCGGCGAGATTGAGGGGCGCTATCGCGCCGGGCGTGTCGGCGAAGTCTCGGAACAACGCACAGAGCGATCCATCGGCGCCTTTGTCGGCGCTCGGTTCTAGCGGAGTCAACATGAAGCCCCAACCGTTCGTCCTCTCGCTGACCCTCGCTTTGGCCGGGGTCCCATCGTCGTCGTTGGCCGACGAGCCTTCTGTGTCGAAGGCCACGTGGGCGGCTCGCTACGACGTCGCGCGGCGCGCCCTCGACACGGGGCATCCCGGTGAGGCGTACGAGCGCTTTCTGGCCCTCGCCAAGGAGGCCGACGACGAGGCCGATCGGCGCGTCGCGACGGAGCTTTCGCGCGTAGCCTTCGCGCAGCTCGAACGCATCTACGGGCCGCGGATTCGTGAGGGCGCGGCGCCACGGATTCGCACCAGCGAAGAGCTCAGCGTGCTCTACGCGACGGCGTTCCTCTACGGCCTAGGCACGGGCGCGTGGTTCATTCTCGAGACCGAGCCGGCGAGTGTGCCGCTCGCCGTTGCGCCCTTCGCAGGCCTCACGATCGCGTCGGTTGGCGCCGTGGCGGTCGTCGACCGGCAGCGGCCTTTCGAGCCGGGTGTCCCGCAGTCGATTGCCGCGGGCGCCTACCTCGGCCTCGGGCAAGCGGCGTGGATCGTCGGGTTTCAAGCGGCGCGCGCGTCACGCGTGGACGCGACTACGGGGAGGTCCAGCGCCTGGGACACGCCCACGGTCGCGTCTGTGCTTTGGGGGGGCGCGACGACCGGCGCGGGCCTCGGCCTCGCCGTCGGCCTCGCACGCAAGCCGTCGCCGGGGCGCGTTTCTTACACGACCTCGCTGGGCGTATGGTCTGGCGCGCTCGCGTCTTTTGGCGCCGGCGCTCTGCTTCCACCGGGGCGGCGGCTCGAGACCTCGTTGCTCATCGGAGGCGGCGCATACAACGCAGGCATCCTAACGGGGCTGCTCACGAGCCCAACGGTTTCGCCAAGCCTCACTCGAGTGCGTCTCGTGGATCTCGGCGGAGTCGCCGGCGGCCTCTTGGGCGCGGCCGCCTCGCTCGCCGCGGAGAGCGAGGAGCAACGAGTGACCTTCGGCGCCGCGGCCGTCGGCGCCACGGTGGGCCTCGGACTCTCGTGGTGGCTCACCTCGAACATGCGTCCAGCGCCCGACACGGCGGTGCAAAAGACCCTCGACTACGCGCTCGTGCCAGTGCCGCGAGGAGCGGAGATTCGTGCGATCTACACGATGTAGCCGCGGGGGCGGCAGGTGCGCTCTCGGGCTCGCCCTCGCGCTCTTGGCGGGCAACGCGCGCGGCGATGAGGCGCCAGCGTATCGGGTCTTCGTCTACGAGAAGGACCCAGGCACCGACTACCTCCGCTTGTCACTCGAGGAGGTCGGCATCCTTTCGGCTGGGGTTATCGAATACTTTCAGAACCGCTCGGCCAACGTCGGCGATTGGGACCTCGCCTTCTCCGCCGACAGCTTTCAGCAAAAGGTCGGCGGGCAGGCCATCGCCTTCGACGCGAATCGCTTCGGCACCAACTGGCTCACCCACCCGCTGGCCGGGTGGCTCTACTACGGGGCCGCCCGCGGCAATCGGCTCGCTCCTTTGGGCTCGCTCTTCGTGGCGACCGTCTCGTCGGGCGTCTGGGAGTGGTTGGGCGAGTACCGCGAACAAGTCGCCATCAACGATCTCATCGCGACGCCGCTCGGGGGCGCTTCGCTCGCCGAGCCGCTGATCCAGCTCGGTGCCTGGTTCGAGCGAGGGCCGCCGAGCACCGGTCGAGCCATCGCCGCCACGCTCCTTGCGCCCACCAAGCGCGTGCACGATTGGCTCGACGACGCGACGCCGCTTCGTGCCCCCGTGGTCCCCCGCGGAGAGCTTGAGGCGCGAACGTTCATTGCGGTGGGTCCCACGTGGGAGAGTCACTCGTCGGCGGTGGCCACGGACGTCACCGCGGGCCTGCGTACGCACCTCTTTCATGGGCCAAGCCCCTACGAGTTGGGTCGCGAGAGCGTGTGGCTCGACGACGCGAACCTCACCACCATGCGCGCGGAGGCCACGGCGTCGAACCTCGGAGGCTTAGCCGGCGCCGGCGCGGCGCGGCTCGTCGACGCGCGCGTCGCAACGCGCGTGTCGTTCGTGGGCTACTACGAAAAGCGCGTGACCGCCGTCGCGGGGCGACCTCGCGGGCATGGCCTCTTTGTCGGCGCCGGCACCGGCTTCGACTACCAGTGGCACACCTACCAGCGCGCCGCCGAGCCGGTCACCGATCAGATCGCTCTCGTCGAGGTCGTCGGCACGACGCTGGAGAATTGGCACGTCGTCGGGCCCATTCGGCTTCGCACGCAGATGGCGCTCTCGATGAACTTCGCGGGCGTCACGTCGCTGGCCGTCGCGGCTCGGCGAAGTCAGCGGGGCGTCGAAGGTCTGCCCACGGTGCTCTCCGACCAAGGTTACGCGCACGCCATCGGCGGCTCGATGGCGCCGGAGTTGGCACTCGTCACACCCATCGGTCGGTTTTTCGGCGAGGCGCGCCTCGACGTCTTTCGAAGTCTTCTCGACCGAGACCGCTATTTTGACCGCTACGAGCCGCGGGTCTCGGCGCTCGACGAACGTTTCAGCGCGACGGCCGGCGTCGAGCGCACGGTGGCTCCCAACGTGGAGCTCGCGCTCAAGGTCTCGCGAACGTTCCGACGCTCGCGCCTCGAAGAGTTCACCGTGACCTACGGCGAGTCTGCGGCGCGCATTGAGCTGGCGGCAAAGCTCTGAGGCCAAGCTCTCGCACCCCGCGGTTTGCGGTCGCTGGGACGCAAATCCGTCGACTCGTCGGTGCAGTTCGACGTCAAAGAGGGCATGCTGTCTGCATGAACGCGCTTCGCCTCGTGGCCGCTTGTGCCGTGCTCCTCGCCGCGTGCGCCGACGACGTCGCGAGCGGAGGTGGCGACCCTGCGAACGACGCGGCCTCTGCCAATCCAGACCCGGTGCCCGATGACGCCGCCGTGGACGCCACGCTCGCCACCGACGCCACGCTGTCTACCGATGCGGCGAGCCTCGATGCCGCGACCGGCGACGGGGCGCCGCCGGACGCCCCCGTCGTCGACGCGAGTGACGCGGGCGCCTTCCCGCGGCTGGGTGTCTACACAGTCAAGGTTGACGGCGGCGGGCTGACCTTGCTCGTGGACTCGGGGACGCATGACTTGTCGCACGTCCGCGGCGCGCCAAACGGCTGGCTCGTGGCGACGCGTTACGGTCAAGATACCGACCTGAATGGCCTCGCGATGGAAGACGAGGCGCCCCTCGGCGCCCACTACGACGGGACGCAGGTTGTCGCCTTCGAGCGGTCAAACCCCGCCGTTCAATTCGTCGTCAGCGGCGTGACCTCGGGCGGCTTCTCCTGCAATCCGTCATGGACCGACGATGGCCGCGTGCTCTTTCTGTGGAACGCGCCCGGTGCGCCCATCACGAACGCGCGCTTGATGCGGGCGACCTTCGGCACGTTGCCTCAGGTGATCAACCTCGAAACGCTGACGACCCCTTCCGAGCTGATCATTCCCGTCGATCCGCATCAACGTGGCCCGAGCGATGGCGGGACCATCGTCTTCTCGGCCACCTTTGAGCAGGCCCCCGGCGCGTGGATGCGCCCGCTTTGGAAGATGCCCGCCGGCGGCGCGTTCACGATGGCGCAGGTCGGGTTCATCGGGTGCCCCATCTGTCCCGCGCAAGGAGGCTGTTGCAAAGCGGCGACGCCCGACGGTATTCGCGGCACCAACGACGCGCGCATCAGCCACGGCGGCGGCGACGTCGTGTGGATGCAGCAACACCCAGACATCGTGGCGACCGTGGGCGCGCAATCGTTCAATCCCTACCGTCAGTCGAAGCGACCGCTCGACGGCGGCCCGCAGGTGGAGCTAAACCCGCCGCTGACGCCCCCCACGACGCAGCACGCCTACGCCGAGTGGCGTCCCGACGACAAGGAACTCACGTACTGGTCCATCGAGATCGATCAGAATGTGCTCCGCCACTTTCTTTGGACCATGGCGCCCGACGGCAGCAATCGAAAGAAGATCCCCTTGCCCCCCGAGCTGTGCCCGCAACATTCGAGCTACCTGAGCGCCGACGAAATCGTCTTCAACGCGTGGCGCGGAGCCTCGGGCGACAACAACTGCGACGTCGCGAAGCTCTGAGGCCGGCACAGAGTGGGAGGCGCATGCGTTGCGTGTGAGCTCCCGGCCGTTGGCAAGTCGCGAGCGACCTACCTCCGGAGGCGGGCGTAAGTCTCGCGTGCCCTCTAGCCATGCGCGCCTCGCGCACTACGTTCGGTTCGGTTCGGTTCGCACTCGGCGCTCGTTCGCCGTGGCCGACGCTTCGGTCAACCGAAGTTAACCGAACTCGTGGTGCGCGCCTGGGCAAGCTCCCAGAATTTGTCGGCGATGGCCGAAGCTTCGAGCGTCGCGTTGCCGGTGTCGAAGGCGGTGCCCTTCACCATGCCCAGGACGACGACCTCGCCGACGAAGACACCTTGCGGCGTGAGCTTTTCGCGGAGGAGGCCCACGACTTTGTGCTGGGCAGCCTTCCCGACGGCGAGGCCCATGGCGCCCCACTGGGCGGCGGCCGCGTCGACGCTCGCATCGTAGAAGGCGAACCCGCCGCCGGTGACCAAGAGCGCCCCCTTGTTGGCCTTGAGATCGGGGAGGGCCTCCTGCGTTGCGGCGAGCAAGCCGTGGACGGTGACGTCGAGCACCGCGCGGAGTTCGGCTGTCGGGGCCGTCGTCAGGTCGCCGGCGCCGCCACCGTACGCATTCCAGTGGACCACGCCGACGGGGCCCAACGCGGCGCGGACCTCGCGCACGAGACCTCGAACCGCCTCGACGTTGCCGAGGTCACACGGGAACGCCTGGGCCTTGATGCCCGCGGCGGTCATCGCCGCCGCCGCTGCCTTGAGGCGTTCGCCACTGCGCGCGACGAGCGCGACAGGATGGCCCTCGCGGCCAAACTTGCGCGCGACCGCGTCGGAGATCCCGGGCCCGTGTCCACAGACGATAACGGTGTGCTTCATGACCGACGTTCTTAGGTGCGGCGGTCACGCGTGGCAACGTCGCTTGGAACGGAAAGGGCCCCCGCTTTCGGGGGCCCCCCCTTTCCTTGGTCATGTTGTCGCCCTCGGGCGTGCGGAGTGGCGGAGTGGCGGAGTGACGGTGAGGCGCGGAGTCAACAAGGCAAGGTAAGCGCAAGCGATAAGCGAAGGTCAGAGCGAAAGCGGAGGAGAAGCAAAGGACAGAGGAGGCGGAAGGAAGCAACGTGCGGAAGATCGTCGCGAAGTGGGACGTGCGCGGAAGGGGCGCCGAGCGATTCGGCGTGGAACTTGGAGCGGAGGATTAAGCGGAGGAGGACTAAGCGGAGGGAGGACTAAGCGGAGGACCATGCGCGAACTAAGCGAAGACCTAAGGGGATTGAGGAAGCGAAGCGGACGAAGTGACCGGGAAGAAAAGCAGCGAAGGATGACTAAAGCGACTGCAGGTCCTGTGCCGCTGCAAAATTACCGTGAGAACGCCAGGATGCGCGGCGGGTGTTTCTCGAATGGGGCAAATTCAGCGGAGCCGATGGCGCAATCGCCTTCTCAATCTGAGCGGGTCGAGCGGCGCCCCCGCCGCTCCGTTCGGCGTACTCTGCGCCCCGTGAGCACATTTCTCGCGCCAAGGGCGAAGGACGCTGTTGTTGAGGCCGTTCGAGCCGTCGAGGACGCGTCGTCGGTGGAGGTCGTGGTGGCCGTGCGAGGGCGCTCCGACGCCTACCGCGACGTCGACTACCTGGTTGGCGTCTTCCTCGCCATCGTCACCATCAGCATTCTCATCTTTCACCCGGCGCCGCTCGACGAGGCGCTCATGCCGCTCGAGACGCTGTTTGCGTTCCTCGGTGGCTCGATGCTCGCGAGCATCCCGGCGTGCAAGCGCGTGCTCGTGCCGGGCAAGCGGCTTCGAGGTCGGACTCTTGAAGCGGCGCGGGCCCAATTTGTCGAGTCGGGCATCGCGAGGAAGCGCACCCGGACCGGCATCCTCATTTACGTCTCGCTGCTCGAACGCCAAGCCCACATGGTTGCCGACACGGGAGTGCACACGTCGGCCCTCGGTGCCGCGTTCGCCGAGCAGACCCAGGCCCTCGACGCGGCGGTCGCCCAGAACGACGTCGATGCGTTCGCTGCGGCGCTGAAGGCCATGGCGCCGATGCTCGCAAAAGAGCACCCGCGGATTCGCGGCCAGGTCAACGAACTCCCCGATGCGCCCGAGGTGAAGGCGTGAGACGGATTCTCTCGTGTCTCTTCCTCGCCCTTATCCTCCTCGCTCACGTGACGGCCGTCGCCAGGCCCGGCGGCGGTAGCTCCTTCAGCGGCAGCAGCCGCAGCTCGTCCAGCAGCGGCAGCCGCTCCAGCGGCAGTTCGTCGAGCGGCAGTCGGTCGACGGGCAGCAGCTCGACGGGCAGCGGCTCCTCCGGCTCGTCGCGCTCCTCGAGCGGATCGACCGGCTCAAGCGGCTCAAGCGGCTCGAGCGGTGGCGTCGTCGTCCTTCCGAGCGGCTCCTATGGCTCTTCCGGCGGTGGCGCCGAGAGCGGCGGCGGCGGCGCGGGCATCGCGGTCGGTGCCGTTGTCGCCCTCTTCTTCCTCGCGTTCGCCGCGGTCGTCCTTTGGGCGCTGTTCATGAAGAAGAAGCCGGCGCCCGGCTGGGAGACGGCGGGCGCTGTGGAAGAAGACCGCGCCCCGCGCCGCGAGCTCGAGCGCTTGCGCGTCTACGATCCCAACTTCTCGCTCGCGCTCTTCGATGACTTCCTCGTGGCGCTCTACACGGAAGTTCGCATGGCGCAGGGGCAGGGGACCCTCGCTCGTTATGCGCCGTACCTTGCACCCGCGGTCCTCGCCGCGCTGCAGAGTCAGCCGCGCGGCGACATTCGCAGCGTCATCGTGGGCGCCGTCGCGCTCGAGTCGACGTCTGACGTGGAGTCGAGCGAAACCGTCGAGGTCTGCGTCGCCTTCACCGTCAACTACGACGTCGGAGGCGCGGCCGTCTACGCGGAAGACGAGCTGTGGTTCCAGCGAGCCCGCGGCGCGCGGTCTCGAACGCCCGACAAGGCACGACTCATCGGCTGCCCCAACTGCGGCGCGCCGCTCGACATGGTCGTGGGCGGCGTCTGCAAGCATTGCAACTCCAACGTGACCCAGCAGGGGGCCTTCGATTGGGTCGCCACCTCGTACACAGAGCGCGCGCGCGAGGCCCGCGGTCCGCTCCTCACGACGACCGTCGAGGAAGTTGGTACCGACTTTCCGACCATCGTCGACCCGGAGGCGCACGGCCGCTATCGCGCCCTCACGGAGCGAGACCCGCAGATCGATCTGCCGGCGCGCGTCGTGCAAACGTTCAACACCTTCCAAAAGGCGTGGGCTTCGCGCGATCTAAGCGCCATGCGGCCGCTCATGAGCGACGCGCTCTTCTCGACGCAGGCTTATTGGATCGAGGAATACCGGCGCCAGCGGCTCCGGAACATCACCGAGAACGCCCGCGTTCTTCGGACCGACTTGGCCGCCGTCACCGACGACGCGTTCTTCGATTCGGTGACCTTCCGCGTCTTCGCCGGGAGCCTCGACTACACGATCTCCGACGACGACGGCCGCGTCGTCGCGGGCAATCGTCAGAAGGAGCGCCTCTACTCGGAGTACTGGACGTTCTTGCGCGGCCGCGGCGTCCAGGGACCGTCGAAGCCGGAGAACGCGTGCCCGCACTGCGGCGCGCCGCTAAAGCTGAACATGAGCGGTCACTGCGAGTATTGCTCGACGAAGGTCACGACGGGCGCCTTCGACTGGGTGCTCTCGCGCATCGAACAAGACGAAGTCTATCGCGGCTGATCGCCTGTTCGCGCACGGCCCTCGACGGCACTGGCACCGCGCCCGAGGTCGATCCGGTTTAAGCGCTCCCGAGGCGAAGCTTGGCGTCGCGAATGCCCTTCGCGGCGTCGACGCCGTGAGGGCAGGCCTCGGTGCAGCGCGTGCAGCCGGTGCACAGGTCGCTCCAGCGCTCCGCCACCGGCAACGCGGCGTAGTGCTCTCGCGCGCGCACGGGCCAATGGTAGTCCCGGTCGTACATGGCGAACTGGAGCACGTGCGGAATGGCGACGCCGGCGGGGCAGGCGTCGGTGCACGAAGGCCGCTCATCGCCGCAGCCGCGGCAATAGTCGGGGCTGAGGGCCGCCGCGTATTGCTCCAAGAGCGGCGCGTCAGAGTCGTTCTGGCCGAACTCCTCTTGCACGGCGCTCGCCGCTTGGTCTTGGACATCGGCGTCAACGCCCGTGCCCGAGTGCACGACGCTCGTGACTTCGCGATGGGAGAGGACCCACCGCAAGTTGGCCTGGAAGACGGACCACCGACTCTGCTCGAAGCCCGGCGGAATGCGGCCCGCAAGCGGCTGCGACTTCATCACCACGACGCCGATGTTCTTCTCGCGAGCCTTGGCGAGGAGCGCCGGAATACCCGCCTCGGCGAAGTCGAGCACGTTCATCTTCACGAGGATCATGTCGAAGGCGTTCTTGTCGATGGCGTGTTGGAGGATCTTGCTCCGGTTGCCGTCGTGAGAGGTCGCGCCAAAGAAGCGGACCTTGCCGCTCTGCTTCGCCGCGTCCATCGCCGCGTAAAGCGCCTCGTTGTCCAGGCGATTGAAGCCGGTGTCGGGCCTGACGTGGCCGCCGCCAAGCCAGTGGACTTGCATGATGTCGATGCGATCGACGCCGAGCCGCTGCAGGCTCTTGTCGAGCGACCGGAGCATCTCGTCTTTGGTCGAGGCGGCGCCGGGATCCCACTTGGTCGCGATGAGCAGCTCGTCTCTCAGCGTTGCTCGCTCGGTCAGGGCTCGCGCGATGACGCGCTCGCTGTCGCCATAACAGACCGAGGTGTCGATGTAGTTCATGCCCTTGTCGACGGCGCGGAAGATGGGTGCCGTCCCCTCGAGGCCACCGGCGCCGATGCTCACGACGGAAACCTCGAGGCCGGTTCGGCCGAGCGTTCGGCGTTGCTTCACCCGGTCTTCGGTGCGGACCATCCCGGGTCGGTCGGAGATGACGGGCAGCGGCAGGTCCTTTCGGGCCCAGATGCGTCGGTAGTTGAGACC
This sequence comes from Myxococcales bacterium, assembly GCA_016703425.1. Taxonomy (NCBI): domain Bacteria; kingdom Pseudomonadati; phylum Myxococcota; class Myxococcia; order Myxococcales; species Myxococcales bacterium. The sequence goes on along the minus strand of JADJCA010000022.1, from coordinate 64,317 downwards.
CACGGCGGTGGCCGCCGCGACCGAGACGCCTGCCGCCGACGCCAGGAGCAGCTTTCGTCGTCCAACGCCGCGCTTCTCTTTGTCATCGCTCATGGGCGTCGTTCTCCTGGTGCAGACGAGCGGTCGGCGCCGTCCGGCTCCGCTTCGCGCACGGCCTCGATGATGTCACGGCGCCAGGGCCGCGTGTCCCCCGTTGACGCGAGCGCGCGCGCGAACGACAAGGCTGCCCATGCGGTCGCTCACGTCTTCGCCTCGAACGCGCCTCTTTGCCGTCGGTCTGTCCCTCTGGGCGGCCGTCGCATGCGCCACCGCAGGCGACGAGCCCGAAGCCGCTACCGACGGCCCCGACGCGTCGACCGTGAGGCCGCCCGTGTCGGAGGCTGGCTCGGGGGGCGACGCCACCGCGTTCGAGGGCGGCTCGGTCTTTGACCAGGCAAGCCCGGTGCCCGATGCCGCCCTGCCCGATGGCACGGCGACGCCCGACGGAGGCGCGTGCGGGCCCATTGGGGTGGCGTGCGATCCCGAGGGGAGCTTCGCCTGCGGCTTGTTCGCCCAGTGCGATCTCGCCGGTGTCGTTCCCGTCGTGCTGCCGCCCGACGCAGACGCCGGCGATGCCTCGTCGGTCGACGCGTCCCCGGACGCGGCAGGCGACGCCGCTGGCGATGGCGGCGGCAGCCGCCGTCGACGCGTCCGACGCGGCGGCGACCGACGGCGCGGTGCCGGCCGGTGTCTGGGCGTTGCTTGCCCTTGCCCTTCAGCGCTGGCGATTGCAACGATGGCGTCAGCGCGTGCCCCGCCGGAGAGACATGCCTCTTGGAGGCACGCCGCTGCCTCACCGCCGCACAGGCGGCGTGCATCTGTCCGAGTCATCCTGGCGCTTGTTATCCCTGAGCGCAGCTCCGGCGCCCGTGCCGCGTGGCGGCTTCGAGTGACGGCGCACGCTCAGCGATTGAGCTCGCGCAGGCGCCTTCGGAGATCGTCAGGCAAAAACGGCTTGTCGATGCACGGGTTCGGCAACCCCTCGAGGAACGCCTGGGTGCCCGGGGTGTTCATGCCCCCGGTGACGAAGACGACGCGCAGGGCCATGGCCGGCGCGATGCGCTGAAGCTCATCGTAGAAGGCGATGCCGCTCATGCCGGGGAGCATGACGTCGCACAACAAGATATCGAAGCGCTCGCCGGAGACGATGCGCCTTAGCGCCGCTTCTGCGGACGTCTCGACGACAACGTCGTATTCGTGCCGCAGGAGCCGCTGCAGCGTCGAGGCGAGCGGCACGTCGTCATCCATGACGAGCAGGCGCGGCTTTTCGCCTGCCGGCGACACGCGGGGCAGCGCCCGAGTCGTCGCCGAAGGCGGGGCCGGAGCCGGGGCCACGCGAATCGTGGCTCGCGACGCCGGCGGTTGCGTGAGCGACATGCGTCCCTCTGGTGCGGCGCACGGCGGCAGTTGGACGATGGCGATGGTCCCAGCCTTGGGGGCGCTCTCGAGGTCGAGGCGTCCGCCGAGGGCACGGATGATCGCGTGCGAGATCGGGAGCCCCAAGCCGGCGGCCGTGGCGATGGGCTTGGTCGTGAAGAACGGCTCGAAGACGCGCCCCAGCGTGCTCTCGTGGATGCCGGGCCCGTTGTCCGACACCTCGACGAGTGCTCCGCCCTTGGTCGTGGCCCGAACCGACACGCGGACCTCGCCATCGGGCCGCTCATTGGCGGCGTCGACGGCGTTGGCCACGAGGTTCAAGAGCGCCTGCGACAGGCGCGCCTGATCGGCGCTGACGAAGACAGGGCTCTCGGCGAAGTCACGGACCAGCTTCGTGGTCGCGGTGCGCCGTCCGTCGGCGACGTTGAGGACAGCGTCGACGACGTCGCGCGCGTCGAGAGTGCGGCGCAGATCTTCGTCGCCGCGGGAGAACGAGCGGAGCGAGCGGAGTGCCTGAAAGATGCGGTCCCCCGAGCTGGTCGCCTGCGCGAGCGCGTTTGCCTTCGCGGCGGACGCGTCCGCGTCGGCCTCCTCGCTCGCGAGGACATCGAGGCTCGCCAAGAGGAGCGCTACCGGTGCGGCGAGCTCCTGCGCGAGGCCCGTCGCGACGGCGCCGATGGAACGGAGCCGGTCGGCGATGATGGCCTGGGTGTCGAGCTTCGGCTTGTCGCGCACCACGAGCAGCGCGGCGGCGGCGCCGCCGAACGATACGCCCATGGCGTAGGTCTGCGTCGTGAGCGTGGTGCCATCACGGAGAACGAACCTGAGGTCGTGGACCGCCGAGACGGTGCCGAGCTGCGCGATGCGCGTGAGCTCTTCGCCCTCGCGTGCCGAATCGTCGGGGTGAACAAACTCAGCAAAACGTCGCCGCTGCACAGCGGCCTCCGTTGGCAAACCGAGGAGCTGGAACGCGGCCGGGTTCGAGTGAAGGATGCGGCCGTCCTGAATGACGAGCACGCCATCGGGCTGCCGCATGGCCAGGGCCAAGACGCCCTCCTCGAGGGCCATGGTGGCGCGACGGTGGTGCGAGATGTCTCGCGTCATGCACACGACGAGCTGATCGCGCCCCGAGTTGGGCGCCGCTTGCGTCAGCGTCTCGACCCACGTGGTCTCGCCGCTCGGGAGCCTTAGGCGATAGGTGACCTGCCCCAGCGCTTCGCCTTCGACGGCGAGCGCCTCGGCGACGCGAGGCCAATCGTCGTGGTGAACCAGCTCGCGAAGGGGCCGGCCTTGAAATTGATCCTCAGGCCAACCGAACGCGCGCGTAACCGACGGCGCGACGAAGACGCACAAGCCGTCGCGCGTGTGGAGCGAGCCGATGTCGGAGCCGTGCTCCGCGACGAGCCGGAAGAACGTGATCCCCAGGGGGCCAGACATGCGTCGCGAGGCCGTCGGAGTCGCGACGTTCGCGCGCGGAGCCTCACCTGCATCTTTCGCTGTCATCGTCGTCCCCCTCTCTCCTCGAACACGGAGCTTTCACAGCCTTTCACCTCGTTGGCTGCCGCATCAACGGGGAACGGCCATTCGCTGCGCAATTCGTCGCGGCGCTCGCAACTCCCCGTATCGCCTCAGATCGCGGGGGCCCCTCGATCGGGGCCATCCGTTCCGGATGAGCGGACCCGCTCGATTCCGCCGAAATCGACCCGCGCCGCGGGCCCCTTCGCGGGCCCGATTTCGACGTCGTGAGGCAGTGAAACGCTCTAGTCTGCCGGCCCCGTGCGCGAAGTGCTCCGTGATCGAAACGTCAGGACCATCCTGGCCGCGACGCTTCTCCTGGGCGTTGGCTACGGAATCTCCATCGCGTTGACGGCCCTGCACCTCGACGCGCATCACTTCGGCAAAGAAGACATCGGCTCTCTGGCCGCATGGTTCGCAGGAGGCATCGTCGCCTTCTCGATCCCCGCGGGGCACATCGTTCGTCGCTTCTCGCCGAAGTGGACCCTCGTGGCCTCGCTCGCCGGCTACGCGACGGTCGTCACCTTGTTTCCACACCTGACGTCGTTTACGGCGATCGCAGCGGCTCGCGTGCTCGACGGCGTCTTCTCCGTGGGCGTTTGGGTCGGCTCCGAGACGGCGCTCCTCGCGCGCGCCGACGCGAAGCGCAAGGCGTTCGTGATGAGTCTTTATGCCGTGGCCATGGCCGTCGGGTACGTCGCCGGGCCTATCCTCGCGCGCGGCCTCGCGGCGGTGCTCCCGTGGACCTACGCGTTCGGGATCGCCGGCGCGTTGGCCCTCGCCGCCGCCCTCGTGTGCGCCGTCAGCCTCGAGCCGGGCCTCGTGCACGGCGATGACGAGAGCGCGACGCAAACGGCCTCGACGCCCATGGTGCCGGCCTTGGCGCTCCTCCGCCGCATCCGCGCTTCCTGCTTCGCCACCTTCGCGTACGGCTACTTTCAGGCGTCGACGGTGCTGTTTCTGCCGCTCTTCCTCATTGAGGACAAGGGCATCGCGCGCGACCGAACGATCCTCGTGCCCGCGTTCTTCGCCGCCGGGATGCTCCTTTGCACGAACGTCGCCGGTCGCATCGGGGACGCCTTCGGGCACCTTCTCTCGATGCGTGTGCTCGGCACCATCGGCGGCATGACGGTGCTCGCCTTCGTCTTCCTCGACGCGTACTCGGCCATGGCGACGGCGATCTTCATCGCCGGCGCGACGTTGGCGTGCATCTCGCCTCTCAGCCTGGCGCTTCAAGGGTTGGTCCTCGAACCGCGCGAGCTCAGTCGAGCCAACGGCATCTACAACGCGTTCTACGCGGCGGGCATGCTGCTGGGGCCGCGCATTTCGAGCTACATCTTCGCGGCCAATGGCGGCAAGGCGATGCTGTTTCACATCTCCGCGCTCTGGGGCCTCTTCGTCATCTTCTCGATCGCCTGGCGCGCCGACGACCCGCGTCATCACGGGGCGCGCGAGCGCGTCTCCGCTGAGGGCTCGCAGGCCTGAGGTCGCTCGTTCTCGTTCTCGCAGGCGTGCATCCGCCGAGAGACGAACGTTCGGGGCGACGCTTGGGAGTTTCTCCGGCGAGACATTTTGGTCTGCAGGGGATCCTCCGGCCCACGCGAGCGCGAGCGGCGCCACCCGGTTGGTGCTGAAAAAAGGTGGGCATTCCGCGCACGCGCTCGCCGGATCGATCGGGCCCGGCCAAGCGATCCACCTGGCCGGTGCCTTGCACCCAGGAACTGCGGAGGGCTAACACGTGAGAAAATTCAACCTCGATGACCTGGAGTCCGTGAGCGGAGGTATTGCGCTGAGGACACTCCAAGGCCAGCTCGGGGGAGCACCCGAGGTCGGCGTCGCCCAGCCCCCGGGCATGACCGATCCCTTCGGCACCGGTGCTCCGCTCGGCAACGCACCGATTTTCGTCGACCCCAACGGCGGCGCAGCCCCCGGGTTTCCTGGCGTGCAGCAGCAGGGCGCGTTCGGCGGCTTTCAGCCCGTCGCGACGCCGCCCGGGCTCTACACGCAGCCGCAAGCACAGCCGGCGCCGCAGCAGCAGGGAGGCAACGACTTCTTGGCAGCGCTGCCGACGATCCTGAACACGTTCACGTCGCTCATTGGCGCTCTCAATGGGACGGCGCCGCGCGCGGCTGCGCCAGCCGCGACGCCGCGAGAACCGGCCGCACCGGCGCCTGCTGCGCCGGCGGGGCAGGATGAAGCCTCCATGGGGCCGCCGCAGGAAACGCCCGGCGGTGACGGCGCCATGGGCTGATCCGCGACGCCGTCGGACGCCGGGAGTTGGGGGAGCCCGGCGCTGCGCGCTGCGCGCTCGCGGTGACGGGGGCGCGCGCGATCAGGCGAGCTTCTCCCTAGCATTTCCCTGCACACCCGCTGCGGAGATACACTCGGGTCACCGCCTTGGTCACCCAGGTCCCCTCGTCGCTAGACCCCGCGAGCGCATCGGCGCGCATCGGGAGCGTCGTCGCCGGCAAATACCGACTCGAGCGGCTCCTCGGTACCGGCGGCATGGGAGCCGTGTACGAGGCGGTTCACACAGGCGTTCAACGGCGCTTCGCGGTCAAGGTGATGACCGCCGATCCGGCGCGCAGCCCCGACGCGGTGCGGCGCTTCACGCAGGAGGCGCAAGCGGCCGGGCTCATCGGCCACCCGCACATCGTCGAGGTCTTCGACCTGGGGCAGAGCGACGACGGCACGCTCTACATGGTGATGGAGCTGTTGCGCGGCGAGACCCTTCACGCCGCCATGCGCGGTGGGCCGCTGGCGGAAGCCGACGCCGTCGCCATCGCGCTCGAATTGCTTCGGGCCCTCGGTGCGGCGCACCGCGCCGGCATCGTGCATCGCGACATCAAGCCGCAGAACTTGTTTCTCGTCGAGCGCGCCGAGGGCGGAAAGTCGCTCAAGGTCCTCGACTTCGGAATCGCCAAATTTCACGAGGTGGCCGAGTCGGCGGTCACGCGCTCCGGCTCCATCGTGGGCACGCCGCTCTACATGGCGCCCGAGCAGGTCCTCTCGGATCGCGACATCGACGGCCGCGCCGATGTGTGGGCCGCCGGCGCGACGCTCTTTGAGATGCTCACGGGGCGGCCCGTGCACCTCGCGCCCCACGCGGCGGCGGCCGCCGTGCGCATCGTGACCGAACCGGCGGCGCGGGTTCGTACCCTGCGCCCGCAGGTGAACGAGGCGCTCGACGAAGTCGTCGCTCGGGCGCTCACGATTGAACGTGACGACCGCTACGCGTCGGCGGAGCTCATGATCGAAGCCCTCGAGGCGGTCCGCGATGCGCTGCCGACGAGCTTGGAGCCGCCGATGGTTCAGTCCACGCCGTCGCGCGGCAGTCGGCCGACCGATCCCTCGCGCGGCACGAAGCCGACGCCGGTACCCGCCGAGTCGCGCTCGCCGTCCGCGCCGACATCACCATCGCCGTCGGGCTCCGCGCCGTCGCGGTCGTCGGCGAAGAGTGGCCTCGTTCTCTTCGGCGCGCTCGCGCTCGTCGGGGGCGCCGCGGCGGGGACACTCTTGCTTCCGGTTCCGGCCGTGCCGCTCCCGGCGCCGTCCGTGTCCGCTTCGATGGCATCGCCTCCGCGCACGCGCGAGGTGGCCGACCCGCCGACCCCTCCCGTGTTGCGGACGGCGCAGACGGCCTCGCGTTCTACGGAAGCGGCGCCGGAAGCGACGACGGAAGCGGCGATGCCCGAGGTTGCCTCCGCAAAGCCGCTGGCGCCGGCGTCGGCGCGTTCGACCCCGAAGCGCGTCGACCCAAAGGCCTCGCCGTCGAGCGCCGCGAGCGCGCCTCCCGTCAATTCCTGCGGCCCGCGCGAGGTCCTCTCGAACGGGCATTGCTGCCCTCTCGGGATGGTCTGGCAGGACGGGCACTGCGATCGGCCGCTCGCCAAGACCTTCTGAGTCGTCGCGGGGGTTCTGATAGCCTCGGCCGGTGCGGCGGACACCCTGGCTCGTCGGCGGTGTGGCCGCCCTCGCGATGGCCCTCGCGAGCGGCTCGGCTCGCGCCGACGTCGACACAGCGCGACAGCTCTTCGCGGAGGGCGTGAAGCGCTACCAGAAGGGCGACTACGAAGGCGCCATCCGCCTCTACGCCGAAGCCGACCGGGCCCATCACTCGGCCGTCATCGACTACAACTTGGGGCTCGCGCAAGAGCGCTTGGCGCGGCTCCAAGCCTCCGTCGATGCCTTCGAGCGCTACCTCGCGGAGGCCGGCGAGGACGGCGAGTTCGCCCAGGCGGCGGCGTTGGCGGTCGCGCAGATCAAAGCGCGGGCGGGACGGCTTCAAGTGACGAGCGAGCCGAGCGGTGCGCGCGTCTTCTTGAACGGCATGCAAGCGCGCGAACGAACGCCGACGGTGATCCTGGTCCCCGCGGGCCATCACCTCGTGGTGGTCGAGGGCGCCTCGTATCGGCAGAGCGCGGACGTCGACGTCGACGCGGCGCAAACCAAGCGCGTCGACTTCGCGCGACCCGCCGAGCTTGGGCGCGGCGAGGGCAACCGCGGAGGCGGGGCAGCTGTCGGGGCTGGTGTCGGGGCCGGTGTCGGAGCGGGCGGTGCGCCGCTCGGCCCGGCGGAGCTGACGGGCTTCGTTTGGGGCGCCTCCTTTCAAGCCGTGCCGTATGCGTTCTTTGCGCGCAACCAGCCCAACGAGACGGGCGCCTCAGGCATCTTCGTTGGGCTCTCGGCGGAAGCCGGCTACGCGTTCACCAGCCGAGCTGTCATTGCGCTCCGGGCCTACGGCAGCATTGGCTCCGAGTGTCGACGCGTCTTCGAGTCACACATCGCTTCCGTGGGGCCAGGCATCGCCATCCGCGCGACCGACTCGCTTTGGGTTGGCGCGGGGCTCTACGGCGGCAACGGCAGCACGTGCCGCGTCGGCCAAAACGACTTCAGCACGGACATCGTCTTCAGCCCCGTCTTCGACATCTCGTATGCCGTGACGAGTCGACACTACGGCCAGTGGCTCGTGTCGGCGGGCCTCGGCTACTACTTCGCCACGCCGTCGAACGACAACCGCCTCGTCTACGCGCCCATCGGCTTCGGCCCGCGATTCTTTTAGCTGACGCTCGAGCGGCCGATGGCGTGGCCGACGAAGAACGGGCCCATCTGGCCGATGAACTCGGAGGTCTGCCGCGTCTTGCGCATCGCCTGGACGAGGTGGCTCAGCGGATAGAGCTCTTTGCCGACGAGGCCGATGACGAACTCGTTGTCCTTGGCGTCGAGCCCGTGGCAAGCGAGGCGCACGTCGTGGGCGAGCTCTTGTTGACCGTAGGCCATGCCGATCTGCGCGTGCTCACGCAAGATCGTTGCCTGCTCGTGGTGATCGAGCTTCGCGAACGCGCCGGTGCGCCGGAGCGGATACCAAACGTGCCATGGGTACGCTTCGTTCATCACGTTCTCGATGGGGCGCTTGGTGAGCCAAAAGTCGAGATCCGGCTCGTGGCCCGTCGAGTAGGTGCGTCCGATCATGGCCCAGTCGTTTCGCAGCGCGGCGTCGCGGAGCGACCCGGTGTCGAAGAGCGGCCGCACCTCGCGGACAAATCGCGCCGGATCCTCGCCGAAGGTGAGGAGACCAAAGCCGCGCGGGCTCATGGCGTCGGCGTAGACCACGCCAGGGAGCTTTCGCTCCGTCATGGTCCGCACGAGCTCCGCGCCGGTCTCTGCCTGCGACTTGCCCGGCGGCACGTCGAAGACGACGAGCTGCATGAAGAGGCGCCGGTTCATGGACTGGCGCTCGCCGTCCTTCTTGCCGCCGTACTCGTTGATGTCGATGTGAGGGAGGCCGGGTCCCTTGCCGTCGGTCGGTGCGCTCATGGCGGCGGAGCATACCACCGGCGCGAGCGCCTTTCGTTCGAACGATGCGCCTCGTCCCGCCGAGCGCGACGGCCGTTGCTGGACCGGCGCGCTACTTCTTCGCGGCCGCGAGGTCGGCTTGCTTCACCGACGCAAGCGCCAGCTTCAAGAGCGGCTCGACGAGCTTCTTGTCGCCGCGCATCCAGTCGACGACGATCTTGCAGTCGCTGTCGTCGTCGAAGGCCGTGGCTGAGTAGAAGGCGCCGGCGTCTTTCTCGCCCATGACGCCGCCGCGACCGAGGGTGACCGCGACGGGCTTCTTGAGCGCCTTCTTAAGCTCGTCGATCTGCTTGTCAGCGGACGCCTTCTCGTAGGGCGCGTTGCAGGTGTAGGAGACGGCGACGCCTTCGAACGGCTTGTCGGGCTTCACCATGGAACAGGTCGGCCCGCACTCGGGGCACGTGGCCTGCTGGGTGAGCTTGTAGTTGAGCAAGCCGGCCGCGTTGCGCGGCGTCTCGGGAAGCAGGGCGTCGCACTTCAAGCGCTCCGCGAGAGACTTGGCGGCGGCCGGTGCGGCGCTCGCCGACGCGGTCACCGTGGCGCTCGGGGTCGCCGGCTTGGGCGCCGCGCTCGCTGCGGCACTCGCGGTCGCGCTGGCGGCAGGCTTGTCGGTCGCGGCTTTCTTGTCGTCGCACGCAACGAGGGCCAGGGCTCCGAGGCACAAACACGCCATGGATAAACACGAACGAACGCGCATGTCCGCGTCATATCACAATCTTTTGAGGGCCAACGACTTTGTCTCGGTCCGCGCTATGCTCAAGCGCTGATGCGTTCGGCCAGGCCCATGGCGCTCGCCATCTCCTTCGCGGCGCTGACGCCCGGTCACGTGAAGGAGGCGTCGGCGCAGGTGCTCGCGATCGCGAGGCCCGCCACGCCGTCGGTCACCGTTGCGGCGCCGGCGCTCGGAGCGACGGCGGAGCCGGTCGCGTCGCCGGTCGCCCCGGCGAGGCCTCCGACGACGGCCGGGGCGCTGCCGCCGCTCCTCGTGCGCAACATCAACACCGGCGCCGAGGCCCTCGTCGGCCTCTACTCACCGAGCGGGGCCCTCGACGACGCGGGCGTCGACGCGTTCCGTCGGACCGCCGGCTACGGCGAGCCCGCGCCGCTGGCGGCACGCGTCGTTCAGATCGTCGCGAAGGCGGCCTACGAGCTCGGCGTTCGGCAGATCACGCTCGTCTCGACGATCCGCCCGAAAGATCGCCGCGGCCGCGGCGGCTATCACACGACCGGCGAGGCCATCGACTTCCAGCTCGTGGGCGTCCCGGCGCGCACGTTGGCGTCGTACCTTCGCAAGCTGCCGCGCGTCGGTGTCGGCATCTACACGCATCCCAAGACGCAATACGTTCATGTCGACGTGCGCGATCAGAGTTACCACTGGCTCGACGCGTCACCGCCGGGCAAGACGTGGAAAGAGGCGCAGCTCAAAGACGCGGGCCGCGATGCCCGCGATGCCGCCTACCGCGCGGCGGACGATCTCCCCGTGCCGCCGGCGACCCCCGTTGAGACCCGCGCTCAAGCGCGCCGGTGACCGTGCGCGTGGGCGAGCTTCGTCGTGTCGACGAGGAGAGACACGACGAGGGAAAATAGGAGGCGCCCCGTGTCGTGATCGGCTGCGAAGCTCGGGGCCGCAGCGATGAGGGCGCGGGCGGCGCCGTCGTGGATGACCTTCTTGGCCATGTCGACGGACTCGATCCACGAAGACTCGCGGTGCCCGGCGCCTTCATCGAGGCGACGAATGACCGCGAGGTATTCGTCGATGCGCGGGCGCAAGAGTGGCACCGGGAGCGAGATCGTCTCGACGACGAAGCCGTCGTCGTCGAGGAACTCGAAGTGCACGTCGTCGGTCGCCACGGTCACGAGGCCGTATCGCCCTTGGAGTCGGGACGCGAAGTCGCCGTCTTCGAGGAGGTCGTCGATGACGGTGCGCCATTCGGCCCGGCGCGCCGCGTTGGCCGCGCTCCAAGCGGCCTCGTCGATCCGCAAGTCTCTCATCGCGCGATCCTCTCCACGTTCAAGCCGACGCCCCGTCGCAGCGTCATCTGCGGGCCGTCGCCATCGTAGCCGCCGACGAAGGCCTCTTCCGCCAAGAGCATTTGCGTGTCGAGGTCGATCCACGTGACGGTCCCGAGCGACGCGGCCACGTGCAGCATCGCCGACAGGCCGAGGCGCGTCTCCACCATGGCGCCGGTCATCACGTGGAGCCCCGCGGCTTGCGCACGGCGCCCGACGTCGCGCGCGGCGACCAAGCCGCCGAGCTTGGCGAGCTTCAGGTTCGCGCCGCGGGCGCAGCGCGAAGCCAGGATGCGCGTCAGATCGTCGTCGCTCCGGAGCGACTCGTCGGCCACGACGGGGAAGGGGACCTCGCGCTGCAGGCGCGCCATGTCGTCCTCGGCGCCGCGGGCGCAAGGCTGCTCGAAACACTCGAGCGTGAGGTGCGCCGTCGCCTTCACGAGCGCCTGCGCCTCCGCGAGCGCGTAGCCGCCGTTGGCGTCGATGCGAAAGCGCGCATCGGGCACGCTCGAGGCGATGGCCTCGAGGGCTCGGACGTCGTCGTCGAGGGCGCGGCCGACCTTGACCTTGAAGGACGAAAAGCCCGCTTCCCGGTACCGGCGCGCGAGCTTGGCCATGTGCTGCGCCTCGCCGATGGGCAAGGTGATGTCGGTCACGAACGCGAGCGTGGGCGCTTCCGAGGTTAGAGCTGAAGTGGCCGCCGAAGTCGCGCCGGCCCCGAGCAGCTCAAAGGTCGCCACCCCGAGGTGCCTCGCCCACGCGTCGAGGACCGCGGCCTCCACGCCGCCCCGGAGCTCCGGCGAGGGGACGCGAGCCTTGAGGTCCGCCGCGAGCGCCTCGACGGTCGAGAGGAGAAGCGGACAGCACGCCTCCGCGGCCGCTCGGCCAAACTGCAGCAGCTCCGGTTGGTCGCATTCGGTCACGGGCGGCAGCGCCGCCGCCTCGCCGATGCCGACGTGAACCTTTCCGTCGTGGTGAACGTGCGCTTCGACGAGGACCGAGCGCGTCTCGTGCATGGTCCCCGTCGCGATGGCGAACGGTTCGAGCAAGGGCACGGAGAGCGGGAGGACGGAGAGGCGGACGAGCTCCACGGCCGAACTCTAGAGCGACTTTCGAGCGACACGATCGCCGAATTCGTCGTCTTCCGGGCCCATCGGATAGATTCGCAAGTGTGAAAATTGCCTTTGCGCAGCCGATCGTCGCCGCCCTGGTGTTCCTGGGAACGACGCTCTCGATGGCGGCGTGTGGAGGCTGCGAACAGCGTGACGCGGGCCGCGGCGACGCATCGTCGACCGTCGTCACGCCGGCACCCTCGTCGCCGAAGGCTATCGCGGATGCAGCGCCCGAGGCCGCGCCCGTCGACGCCGCGGCCCTCGACGCGGCGGCGCCCAAGCGCGCGCGCGCGCCCGGCTGCGAGCGGCGTGATGCACCACGCGAGTTCCACGGCACCGTGTCGCGGCCCGAAGGCGAACAGCGCTACGAAGCGCGCTTGCCAATGAACCGGTACGACGCGCCAGCACAGATCCTCTTTACGGTCCACCCCTTCGGCTCGTCGACGAACGAGTTTTTGCGTCACACGCATCTCGCCGAGGTGTTCGGTACGAAAAACTGGGTGACGGTGGCGCCCGAGGGCGTTCGCAAGAGCTTCAACGGGGGCGACTGTTGTGGTGAAGCGGCGAAGAGCAAACTCGACGACGTTGGGCTCCTCTTGGCCATCGCCGATGACCTTCGCGAGCGTGCATGCATCGACGACGAACGCCTCTACGTGACCGGGTTCTCCAACGGTGGCTTTCTTGGGCAGGCGTTCGCCTGCGCCCATCCGGAGCGTGTCGGGGCGGTGGCCAGTGTGGGCGCCGTGCTTGGCGTGCACCCCTGCGAGCCCCGCGAGCCCGTGAGCGTCCTCCTTGTTAATGGCATCGGCGACGACGTGATCCCGCCCGACGGCGGCGGGCCCTTCCGGACGCGCCCCCTGTCGGAGACCGTTCGGACGTGGAGCCGCGTGAGCGGCTGCACCGAAGACGCGGGGGTGACGCGTTCACCCGTGAACGCCGTTTGCCGTCGCACGGCGTGCCAGATGGGCCGCGCCCTCGAGGTCTGCACGGTCCCCTACGCGCACGTCTGGATGGTCCGCAGCCATCCAGCCGGCGACCTCGCCTCGGCCCGCCAAACGGCCCGTGAGATGCTCGAATTCTTCGAAAGGTCGGGGGTCCCGCCCGTTAATTGATCCGAGGAGGGAAGCCCCACGGACTCGGCGCCGTATACTGGGGAGCCCTCCATGCGCCCCGCCCCTTCAACCCCGTCCCGCCGGCTCTTTCGAAGCGCGCTGCTCGGCCTCGCCAGCTTCCTGGTGACGGGGTGCGAGGGCTTCAAGCAGTCGCCGCCCGACGCGCCCGACGCGCTTCGTTGCACCGAGATTGTCGCCGGCGGCGATGACGGCTCGGCCTTGGAGGAGGCCCTTTCTACGGCCGCGCCGGGGGCGTGCGTGGTGGTCGTGAGCAAGACGTACAAGGGCAGCTTTGTGGTGCCGCGGGGGGTCACCTTGGCGAGCGCCAAGAACCAGCGCGCCATCTTGACCGGGGCGACGGCCGACAAGCCGGCCATCTCGCTCGTCGGTGGCGACGGCTCTGCGCTGTGTGGCCTCTCGGTGCTCGAGTCCTTGGGCCTCGGCGTGGCCGTTCGCGGCGGACCTGTCGTCATCAAGGACGTGACGATCGAGAAGTCCGCCAAGACGGGCCTCGCCGCGAGCTGCGACAACTGCGGCGCCGCCGAGAAGCATGTCTACACAGACGTTCGCGTTCGCGGTTCCGCCGTTGGCGTTCAGCTTCGTGGCGCCATGGTCGAATGGACCGGCGGAGAGGTGACCGAAAGCAACAGCCCCTCGCTTTCGGGCGGCGCGGGCCTCGTGGTTCAGGAGGGCGCTCGCCTAACGCTCTCGAAGGTGGCCATCGAACGAAACCAAGCGGTGGGCTTGCTCGTCGATGGCAAGGGCACCACCGCGGCGCTCGATGGCGTCATCGTTCGCGCCAACGGCGAACGGGGCATCTGGGCGCAACGGCTCGAAGGCGCGCGCACGTTGTCCATCGGCGGCACGTCGCTCATCGAGAACAACGCGCTCGTCGGCGTCGGGGTGTATCGCTCCGCCGGCGTCAGCATCGAAAACTCCGAGATCCGCGGCACGCAGCTCCGCCCCACGCTGATCGATCTCAAGACGGCGCAAGTCGGCGACGGCCTGTTGATCGCGCAGGCGTCGGTGTCGGTCTCGAAGACAAAGCTCATCGGCAACGCGCGCGCGCAGGCGCTTGTGGACACGCCGAGCGGCGCGGTGGCCTTCGCCGAGACGACCGTGCAAGCGCCCGAGGGTGGCTACAAGGTCGTGGTGCAGAACGACGCCAACAATGGCCGCAACGTCACCGTCGACGAGGCCGACCTTTCAAAGGTCGCGCAAGCGCTCGTGGTGCTGCCGGCGGTGGACGTCGCGCGCGTCGCGCCGTAGAGGGGCGAGGGGCGGGGGGAGAGCCGACTTGCGCCCACGGCGCCGAGCCGGGCCTTCGGGGCGCCGTGTCACGAGCGCCGTCGCACGGAGCACAAGCGAAGAGCCTCGTTCACGGCTGCATCGTCTTCAAACGCGTTGGCGACGTCTTCGTCCAGCCGGACGAAGTGCTCGGCCTTGAGAAACCGCTCTAAGAGGACTGTGCGCCTGCATCGCCAATCCGCTTTGCGTATGCGTTCGGCCGGGCCTTGCCGAGTGTGTATTCCTTCTTCATCGGGTCACCCTTCTTCCACGCGGCGCCGTTCGCCCTTGTTGCCTCTCGCGCACTGATGACGCGCAGGTGTTCTCCGCGCTCGACATGCACGACGACGAGGGTGCGTCTCGCCGCGGAGAGTCCCATGAACAGAAATCGTATCTCCGATCCCGCGTTTTCCGGATCGTCGAAGATCTGCGCGCGGGGGTCGAAGAAAGACTGTGGCTGCTTCCTCGAAGGTGACACCGGCCAATCGGGTCGCTTCACTGGAATTCCGCTAGACTCCGGCTGGCCGCGTCGGACGCGCGCTCGATACGGGGGGGGGCATGGTGAAGCGGCTCTTTGGGGCGGTTGCTGCGGTCACGACTGTGCTGACCGGCGTCGCGTGTCTGGACGGGGACCAGAAGGACGTGACGTCGTCGCGACGCGGCGCAGCGATCCAAACCTCGGCCGGCCCGAGGCCCGCTCACGACTTCGCGAGGCCAGCGCCAAACGCCGTGGGGTGGGAGGGCTACGGCACGGTGGTTCGCGACGGTCGAGTCCTTCGCTACGCACGTCACGATATCGGCACTGACCTGGAGGTCGACGTGCCGGCGCCCGAGAGTGTTCCGTTGGCGGAGCTCCGACTCACCGCCGGTGCCACCAGCTACCTCGTGACCTCGCGCGACGGCGGCGGGCGCATCTACGGGATGCGCCTGCGCAAAAGCGATGGGGCTCCGCTCGCGCCGAATCGCGAATTGGCGGCCGGCAGCGATGTCGGCGTCGCCTTCGACGGCACGCACTTCGCGATGGCTTGGAGGGCGGGGTCCACGATGCGTGCGTCGCGCTTGCGCGAAGCCGACGGCACCTTGCTCGACGGTGGCGGCAAGGATCTCGGTGTCTACGCGTCCCAACTCGGCGTCAATTGGCTCTTCGACGGCACGCGCTTCTCGTTCATCCCCCACACAATCGTTGACCAGGGCTGGGGCATCTACGCCTACCGCTTCGGTACCGATCTAACGCTGGAAGGGACCGGGCCAACATTCCTTGGCACGCTGTTCCAAGGGTATGACGAGGTACACGCCGCGCTCGGCGCTTCGACGGCGCTCGTCGTGTGGACCCGATTTCGGTCGAACGGCGTCGATCGCGAAGCGGTCGCGCAGCGCTACGATGCCGCGACCGGGCAGCTCGTCGACGCGATGCCCTTTGCTCTCGGACCCAGCGACGGCGGCCCGCCAGCCACCCCACGCGTCGCCTTTCATGGAACGCGATTCTGAGTTGCGTGGCGCGCTCCCGACACGACCCTGCAGGTGCGACGCGTGGACCCGGCAACAGGCAGCTTGCTCGACGCGGCTCCCTCGTGCTTCCCGACTGCGGTCGGTACGTGGAGCTCACGGGAACCATGGGGCGTTTCGTGATGGCGTGCAGCGGCACGGCGGGCTCGGGAGTGCTGCGCCTTGAAGGCGCGACGGGCACGCGCCTGGATGCCGCCCCCCTGTCTCCGGGCTTCGCCGTTCGCGGGTTGACGGTCGACGGTTCGACCCTTGTGGCCCTCGGGCACTCCGCAATTAGGCGCATGCGCGTCAGCGACGGAATGTGGCTTGATGCTGCGCCCATTTCACTGGCCCTCCGCACCGAAGCCCAAACACGCCCGCTCGTCGCGGCCGGCAAGGAGACTTTCTTAGTCGCGTGGTCCGATCCGCGTGCGGCGGTCGTGGGCGAGGCGACCGGTGTGCTGGGGACACGCTTCGGGCCTACCGGGGCGCGCCTCGACTCCGTACCGTTCGTCGTTTCGGGCGGGATTCGAGCAAACCTAGCCGTGTTCGACGGTGAAGATTTTCTCGTTACAGCAGGCAGGGGGTGTGGCGACATCAGCAGAATTCCCGCTGCCACCGGGGGCCTCCTTTCGCAGGAGCCGACCTACTACTGCGCCGAGTCGCTAGCGACGCTCTCCAATCGCGTTGGACTGGCCTTGGAGCCGGGCGGGGTCGGCCAGCGGTTCGACGGCTCAGGGGCGCTACTGTCAGCCCACAGCTCCATCACGGGCGTCTTTCCACACAAGCAAGTCGTTGCGAGCGACGGGAGCTCATTTCTCGTCGTCTTTCAGCACTACGGCGGCAACTTTGAGTGGCTCGCGCGAACCGTTGCGGCGGATGGGGCGCTCGGCCTCATCGACGTGCTGTCGGCGCCCATCAGCAACCTCAACGCGGCACCGCCGGCTCTCCTCTTCGCGGCGGGGAACTACCTCCTGCTCACTCCCGGGTACTTCAGTCCCTCTCGCGGCTACCGCATCCGACCGACCGATCAAGCCAACCTCGATCCTTCGGGCGTCGCGATCCCCGACGGCGTGGCGCCCGACAACGTGGCGACCGACGGTCGCAACGTCTTCTACTCGTCCATCTCGCCGTCCGGTGAGGTTCTGCTGCACCGGCTTCGCGCATCGGACCTCGCGACGCTCGGTGCGCCACTGGTGGTGGCGGTGTCGACTTCGTCGAGACCGCTCTCATCGGCGCGCGTCGGAGTCTTGCCATTTGGTCGCGCCCTCGTTGCGTACGAAGCGTTTGAGCACGAGCCTCCCGTCAACAATTCGCGCGTCTACGCGAGGCTGGTCACCTTCGGTCAGCCCGGTGACGCGTGCACCGTTGCGGAGGAGTGCGGTTCGATCCTCTGCGTGAACGGCGCGTGTTGCGACGCGCCCGGCTGCGGCGCCGCTGATGCGGGGTCCCCTGAGGCTGGCTCCGGTGACGCTGCGTCCGACGCCACGCTTCCCGCGCCCGACGCCGCTAGCCCCGATGCTGGTATCGGGGACGCCCCATACGAGAGCGCTATTGTCGCGACCCCGGTCTCGCTCGACGCGTCCGCCGAAGAGCCGGCGACCGCGCCGCCGTGTCAGGATTCGGCAACACCGTGCGGTGTGCCTCCGTCCGGTGCGCCCGCGGTCTCGCGTCAGGGTTCGCACACGGCCGGCGGCGGATGCACCGTCGGTCGAGGCTCGCGGTCGCTGCCGTTCTGGTCCGGGCTCCTCGCAAGCGTGGCGCTCTTCAGCCGTCGGAGGCGCGGTTCAGGCCGCCACCGCCGCGCAGCGTTCATTAGCCTCGGCGTCTTCGTCGCCGCTGTCACTGACCTAGCATGCCGCTCCACGACCGAGGCCCAAGGGATCAAGGCACCCGTAGCCAAGGTCGTCGCGCTAGAGCTAGCCCAACGAACGGAGCGCGCGCTCGCGTTTCGTTCGGTGAACGACGTGGCTACGGCGCACGGCCGGCTGCATATGGCGACCGTACACCGGGACGGCGTCGAACTTAGCTTTCCCGCCGGTGCCCTGACGCTGGCACTTCAGGCGGCGCCCGCGCGCCGTGTGCGTTTAACCGAGGACGGTGTGGCCATTCGCGAGTTCTCCTCCTTTGAGGAGCACATTCGCAATCGCTGGTCTGGGGTGGAGCAGTCGTGGCGGTTTCCGTCGCGTCCGCACGAGGCCGGTGATCTCGTGCTTCGCGTCCGCGTGGCGGGCACCTTGGCTGTCGAGCCTAGACGCAGCGCCGACGGCCTTGTCTTGGGAGCGGGCTCTCGCCGGGTGACGATCACGAACGGTGTTTGGATCGACCGTGAAGGGCGCAAGACATCGGTCGACACGCAATGGGATGGGACGACCATCGTCCTTCGCGTACCGGAGCTTCTGCTCGCTAGCAGTAGCTATCCCGCGGTTCTTGATCCGACGATCTCCGTCGGCCAGGCGCTTGAGGTGCCGGACGTCGCGTTGGCGGCGTACCTCGAGAGTGCGACGGTGGCCCGCGGTACCGCTACGTATCTCGTGGCGTTCAGCGACAGCAGCGGTGATCTGTTTGCCTCGCGCGTGCGGGCTGCCGACGGTGCCCGCCTTGAGGTCCCCCGCCGCGTCTTGGCCCGCGAGGTAGCGTCGGGCCAATCGTTCGCGCCGCCGAGCATCGTGTTCGACGGCACATCCTACGTGGTCATGGTCGAGCGAGGTTGCGCTGGGTATGTCGCGCGCATCCGCGAATCCGACGGTGAACTCCTCCGGGCCGGACAAGTGGATTCTGGCGCCTGCGCGTATCCTCCGCTCGGCTACGACGGCGTGTCGCCATTCTTCGTTTCCCTAGCGGGCGAGTTGAAGCGGGTCGACGCGGACCTCAACGTGACCACGGTGAAGAGCCTGGTTCCCGCAACAGGGGTGCGCGCGGTTGGCGTGGGCGGCGGCGCCGTCCTCGTCGCTTGGAGCGAGGTTTCCCCGGCGGGCGTCCGCGAAGGCTTCTACCAGCGCTTTTCGGCTGGAACGTTTGCAACGATGGATCCGGCGCCTGTGTCCCTCGGTCTCGTCGACGTTCAACCGGGCCTCGTCCCTTTCGACGGGGAGCGATTCCTGGTGACGGGAGTCGACCAACAGGTGTTGCGGAGCAAACGTGTGGCCGCCGCGACGGGCGATACCATCGACCTCGCGCCCGCCCTCCGTGGCGCTAAGCGCTTGCCCATCGCGGCGACGGGACAGTTTGGCTTCCTCCAAATGGACGCGGATGGCAACGTGAGCCTTTCGCGTTTCGACGCTACGACCGGCGCGGCCTTGGACTCGACGCCCATCGCTTTGCCTGCGGGCCAACTCTACGGCGGAGCAGGGAGTGGTCCCGAGTTTGCCGTGCTCGCCTATCCGTCCTTGTTTCGCGTTTCGACGACGACGGGCGTGGCCAGCGGACCCACGGAAGTCATCGTGCACGCTGCGAGCCAAGGACCGCTCGGGCTCGCGTACGGCCCGAACGGGGGTCTCGTCGTGTGGGTTGACAGCCGGGGCGCTGCGTTCGCACTTCCCGTGGACCGTCTAGGCGTGCCGACGCAGTCGTCCGCCACGCTGCTTGGCGCCGCTACCCCGGGCGCCGATCCGCCTCAGGTGATTCACGACGGCAGCCACTTCCTCGCAGCGTGGTTCAACGGGACGAGTGCCAGTGTGCGTCGGGTCGAGGCCGACGGAACGCTCGTCGATACCGCTCCGTTGATCTTCGGGATGGCCGCCACGCCGAGGCTGGCTACGACCGGCGGCACAACGCTGGTGGCTGCCGGCGGAAAAGCTGCGCGCCTCCGCGAGGGCGCGTGGCTCGACGCGGTGCCATTGAGCGTTCCAAAGATCGGAAGCCTCCTGAGCCTTGGTGCTCTTGCCGACGACTTCGTCATTTACTCCGTGAGCCAGTGTGTTGGGCTCGTGGGCCGGGTAGGCGCGAAGACCGGCGCGGTCAGCGGAGTCGCCACCCTTCCTGGATCGTCCTGCCAGTCCCCCGTCATTCCGGCGCGCGACTCCTCCGGAAACATCGAGTTGGTCGCGCTCGGTCAATTGGGAGTTCCTGCGCGTTACGTTCAACTCCGGCCCACCGATTTTGCTTCACTAGCCGGCGCGGCGTTTACAGGCGCGGGCACGCTGGCGGCATTCGATTCCGTGAGCGTTGTTGCCGTGACCGAAGACGCCGACGACGCGGGTCTGTTGCGCGAGCGATGGGAGCGGATTCGTCGTGGCTCCGCTTTGCCGGTGACGTCTTCAGCGCAGGCCGGAGCTCCCATCGACTCACGGATTCTCGGTCGAGTCGTCTCCGGCAATGGTGAGCGCGGCTTCGTTGAGGCCTACTTTCGATACGACGATGACGCCGGCGCACCGCGCGCCTTCACGAGGGCCATCACTTTCGCCGGAGACGGCGAGGCGTGTTCCGTGGACGGTGACTGTGCGTCTACCTTTTGCGTCGCCCAAGTGTGTGGCGCTCCAGCCCCCGACGCGTCAACGGATGCCGGCTTAGACTCCGCCGATGCCTCATCCGACGCGCCAGGAGCGCTCGAAGACGCCGGTCCAGGCGCGGAAGCGGGGGCTGGCAGCGATGGCGCGACGCTTGATGCCGCGACCGTCAACGACGCGCAGAGCTCCGCCGTGGATGGGAGCCAAGCCGTTGGTCGGGGCGATCTCGACGGTGCAAGTCACCCGCCGGCGCCGCCCGTCGGGCCGGTCGCTGACGCGTCGCTCGCGACGGAGTCGACGAACGCAAGCGATGGCTGCACTGTCGCGGGAACGTCTAGCGGGCCCGGACCGGAGCTCGCGCTTGCCTTGCTTGCGCTTCGCCGGCGCCGCCGCGCGACTTGAAACAGTCATACCACGGTAGTATTGTTTAGCCATGCCTCGTGGCGCTCCCGCTTCCAAGCTGGCCATCACCGTCGATCGTGACGTTCACGCGAAGGTCATCCGGGCCGCGGCCGAGGACCAGGTCAGTGTGTCTGCTTGGCTGACCGCGGCGGCGCGCCAGGCGATTCGTCTTCGCGAGGGCCTCGTCGCCGTTGCGGAGTGGGAAGCTGAGCACGGTGCGTTCTCCGAGGAGGAGCTCGCAGCGGCGCGCAGGCGGGTCGCGTCGGGTGCGAAGGAGCATCGGAAGGGGCGGACCAGCGGGCGCGCGAGGCGGCGTCCTTGAGGAGCGTTGTCTACGACGCGGGCGCTCTTGTTGCAGCAGAGCGCAACGACCGCCGAATGTGGGCGGAGCATCGTGTGCGGCTTGAGCTTGGTCTCTCCGTCGCCGTTCCCGCGCCAGTGGTCGCCCAGGTGAGTCGTTCGGCGAAGCAGGTGCAGCTGCGGCGCTTGCTCGCCGGTTGCGAGGTCGTCGCATTCGACGAAGCCACCGCTCATGCCGCGGGCCGGCTCCTCGCCTCGTCGAAGACGAACGACGTCGTCGACGCGGCCGTCGTCGAGCTGGCCATCGATCGGCACGCCGACGTGGTGACCGGGGACATCCGGGACCTCTCGAAGCTAGCCAGCGCCGCACGTGCCCGGCTTCGCTTCATTGAGATTTGAACGCTCGGCTCGCTCGGGCCTTCCCTCCCGTGTGCTGGCGGAGGGCCCCCCGCCTCCGCTACAGGCAGGTGTTCTCGCCGGCCGCGTGCGGGCAGTGCGTGCCCGCTTGGCCAGCCCCGCCCGCGAGGCCGCAGTGCGTGGTCCGGCACGAGAGGTCCCAGTTCGTCTGCGCTTCGCAGGCCGTCTGGCAGTTGGCGGGCATCTTGGCGTTGCACGTCGTGTTCATGCACGCGCAATAGGCTTGGCACTGCGCGGCCTTGCCGCCGCCGCTGCCGGTGTCCACCGTCGCCGAGTCGGTCACCGTGGTGCCCGAGTCCGTTGGGGTCGTGCCCCCCGAGTCTTGGGTGGTCGCGCCCGCGTCCCCCGAAGCGCCGCTGTCGGCCGTCGACAGGGGCTTCTTTGCCGTCTCCTCGTCGGATGAACATCCGGCGTAACAGGTGAGGGCGACGAGCAAAGGCGCGGCGAGGCGCGCAAAGAGACGATGGTTCATGGGAGCTCCTGACAAGGGATGGTCGGTGAGCGAGGGTCGCCGATGCCCAGCCGACACGCAAGAACGGAACCCGCACCGGACAAGTCCCCAATGGTCTCGCGGGAGCGCAATTTTCTCAGGCATCGAGGCGAGGCGCAAGGACGGGTGCCCGCCGGAGCACTAGCTGCTCGCCGACGTGTAGTGCCGGATCGAGCGGCGGAGCACGACGCGTGAGCCAATCACAAACGCGAGCGCGATGGTGAGCGCCACCGCGAGGCGCATCACCGGCAAGCGGCCGAGGAGCGCCTCCGCCGGGTACGTCGTCATCAAGCCAAAGGGAATGATGAACGTGAAGACGAAGCGAAGCGCGCCACGGAAGACGCTGCTCGGCCACCGGGCCACGTCGAAGAGCGACGAGAACAGGTACGTGAGGTTATCGATGCGCACGACGAAGAACGACGCGCTCACGGACAAGAGCGTGATCGAATACAGAATCGCCACGGCGGCCACGAAGAGCATCGTCGCGAAGGCGATGTCGACGGCCGTCGGCGTTCGCTCGATGCGGCGCAGCGCCACGCCGAAGATCACGAAGGCCGTGATCACGTTGGCGCACTTCCACGGCGAAAAGCGCGACGTCGACAGCAAAAACTGGGCGTCTTTCGGCTTGATCAACAAGAAGTCGAGGGTGCCATTGCGAACGTGCTCCACGATCGACAACAGGCTCGGGTTGATGGCGCCCTCGATAACGCCTTGAAGCATCGTGAACCAACCGACCACCAAGAGCGCCTCGGCGAAGGCCCAGCCCGCGATGGTGTTCCGCGTCTCGAAGATGACGAGCAGCGGCACCAGCGCGCTCACGGCCCAGACCACCTCCACGAGCGCGTCGAGCGCAAAGTCCACGCGGTATTGCAGCGCGAGCAAGGCGCTCGTCTTCAGCTGCAACGCGAGGAGGCGCGCATACGACAGCAGCGACGACCACACCGACAGCGTCTTCATCCGCCGAAGGCCCCAAAGTGCTTGATGCCGCGCCGCCAACTCACCGTGGCAAGCCCACCGACAATCGCGACCCAGAGCCACTGGAGCGCGAGCGGACCCAGGACCGCGCTCGGCGAAAGATCGTAGCGGGCCGTCAGAATGTCGACGGGGAGGCCGATTTGGTAGCGGAACGGCAGGAGGTCGAGCGCGCCCTTGAAGCGCGCGGGAAACAGATCCACGGGGATCAAGTAGCCGCTGAAGACGAAATACGCGGCCAGGTAGATGTCCATCACCCGCGCGCTCGAATCGACGAAGAAGGCGAGGCAACCGACGGCGAAGTTGATGAGGAGCGTGATGAGCCACGCGCCGAGGAGGGAAACGGGGAGGCAGAGCCAGAGCCAGGGATTCGTGGTGAGCCGATCGCGCGCCAAGACGAGGAGCGCCACCAGCGCGACGGGCACGGCGAGGGCAAAGCGCACCGGGATCGACGCGAGCGTCTCGAGGCCGTAGGTGAGGAGTGGATGCACCGGGCGGAGGAGCTTCGTCGCGAGCGTTCCTTGCCGCACGTCGACGTTGATCTGCCAGGCGGCCCAGGACCCCGTGACCTGACGCACGATGAACGTCGCCAAAAAATACGCCAAGAACTCGTGTTCGCCGTAGGGTCCGAGCGGAGCGTCGCGCGCCACGGCGGAGAAGAGCGCGAGCATGACGAGCGGCATCGTCGTCGACAAGATCCACACGAAGAGCTCAGCTCGGTAGGCGATCGCCTCCTTGAAGCCCACGCGGAGGATCGCCCCGACGACAGCGGCGCGGCTCACGGCGGCGGCTCCGCTTTGGGCGCCGCGTTCGAGGCGAAGAGCTCGCGCATCACGTCCTCGAGCGGCGGATCGAGGACGATGAGATCGGTCACCGAGAGCTGCGCCAACGCGCGCGCCACCGCCTCGCTAACGACGTCGCGAGGTACGTCGATGACGAGCTCGGCGTCACCGTGACTGACGACGGTCCCGAGCGTGGCGGCGACCTCGGGTGAGGCCACGCGGGAGAGCCGCAGCACCATGCGCTTGAGCGGCTTGACGCGGTGGGCGAGGGCTTCGAGCGTACCTTGGTACGCGAGGCGCCCCTTGTCGATGACGACGACGCGCGAGCAGAGCGCCGCCACGTCGTCCATGTAGTGGCTGGTTAAGAGCAACGTCGCGCCGTGCCGCTTGCAATAGTCGCGAATGAAGTCGCGCAGCGTGGCCTGCATCGAGACGTCGAGGCCGATGGTCGGCTCGTCGAGGAAGAGCACGTTGGGCCGGTGCAAGAGGGCCGCCGTGAGCTCGCATTTCATGCGCTCGCCCAAGGAGAGCTGCCGCGTTGGCTTCGTGAGAAGTTCGGCGAGGCCCAAGAGCTCGGTGAGCTCCGCGAGGGTCTTCTTGTAGCTCGCGTCGTCGATGTCGTAGACGACGCGGTTCAGCTCGAAGGTGTCGGCCGGCGGCAGATCCCAGATGAGCTGCTGCTTTTGCCCCAGGACGAGCATGATCCGCCGCAGGTAGGCGTGATCGCGGTCGCCAGGCACGTGTCCAGCCACGCGGACGCTCCCCGCCGTGGGGTGCAAGAGACCCGAGAGGATCTTGAGCGTCGTGGTCTTGCCGGCGCCGTTCGGGCCCAAGAAGCCCACGCACTCACCGGCCTCGACGCGAAACGAGACGTCGTCGACGGCGACGACGTTGTCGAAGCGGCGCCGAAAGAGCGACACGGCCGCCTGGACAAGACCAGCACCGCGCACGGGCACGCGGTACACCTTGCGGAGGTGCTCGACCTCGATCACCAGAAGCGTCTACCACGGATGCCGAGCGCCGGGCCCGGCTCCGCTCATGCGGCGCGCTCTTCTTCGGCCCCGAGCTCCTCGAGCAGGCGAGAGAGCGATTCGGTCACCTCGTCGGCGAGGCGGCGGGGCACGGCGCGCGTGTCGGCCAAGAGCTCGCGGAGGCGGGTGGCCACGTTTCTTAGGCCCGCCGCGTCGCGTGATTTGCGCTCCGTCGCGTCGATGGGGAAGACCACATCTCCGAACTTCTTCGTGACCGTCGGCAGCGTGGCGCCGTCTTCGAGCACCTTCTTCCGAAGCTCGCCCATGGCCTCGGCGGGCGCGCGGTCCTCCGACTCGGCGCGCCGCAAGAAGTCCACGGCCTGGTAGCTCGGGATGTGGGCTTGGAGCCCGTCGCGCGAGAGGACCTCGGGCGCCCGCTTCTTCAGGAACACGAACGAGCCGACGAGCTTCTGGACCGTCTCGGGCCGAAGGTGCAGCTCGCCCTTGGTGTAGTCGTCGAAGGAGTCGTAGCCCCAACGCTTCCACGAATGGTCTCGTTGGGCCTGCATCAGCGCCTCCGCGAGCTCGATCCAGCTCGACTTGAAGCGCCGCGTGCGTCGCACCAGCTCCGCGCGCTCCGGATCGTCTTGGTACTCAAGCTCCGCGGCCTCGAGCGCCGCATCGGTCTTCGTCCTGGGCATGCGGTGCCGTACGAAATCCTGGCGCCGGCGGCAAGAGACGGCCCCTCGAACGAGACGCCAACTCGGGCTCGGACGCGAGTATGCTGCGATCCAGTCATGTCAGGCGGTGGCGCGGATCGAAGCGGCGAAGTCCTCGGAAATCGCTATCAGCTCGTGCGCCGCATCGGCACCGGCGGCATGGGCGCCGTCTACGAGGCGATCCAGTCGGACCTCGGACGCCGCGTCGCCCTCAAGGTCCTGCATTCGCACCTGTCGCTCGAGCCGACGCTGCTCGAGCGCTTTCGGCGCGAAGCCCTCGCCGCCGCCGCCCTAGGGCACCCCAACATCGTCAGCGTCAGCGACTTGCAGAGTGTCGACGATGGCCCGCCGTTTCTCGTGATGGAGCTGCTCACGGGCGTCTCGCTCCGGCAAGCCATCCAGGCGGCGGGCGTGATGGAACTGCCTCGCGTCGCCTTCGTGGGCGCGCAGGTGCTCTCGGCGCTTGGCGCCGCCCACGCCGAGCGAATCATTCATCGCGACGTGAAGCCCGACAACATCATCCTCATCGACACGACGGCCATGCGCGACTTCGTGAAGGTGCTCGATTTCGGCGTCGCGAAGCTCACGCGTGAGAACGTCGAGGGCCTCACGATGGCGGGAGCGATCCTCGGCACCCTCTCGTACATGGCGCCCGAACAAGCTCGCGGCGACAAGGTCGACGGCCGCGCCGACGTGTATTCGGTTGGCGCGTGCATGTACCACGCGCTCACGGGGCGGAAGCCCTTCGACAAGAAGTCTCGCGCCGAGCTCTACGGCTCCGTGCTGCTCGAGGCGCCGGTGCCGCTCCGCGAAATTAGGCCCGAGATCGACGCGGGCCTCGCCGCCATCGTCGAGCGCGCCCTGCAGAAGAAGGCGGCGGATCGCTTCGACACGGCCGAAGACATGGTCAAAGAGCTCGTCTCTTGGCAGAAAGTCCACGGGGCGCAGTCGTCGCTGCCGCCGCCGGGGGCCATGCGCAGTCCGAGCCTGGCGCCTGTCACGCCCGTCACGCCGGTCTCCATCACTTCGTTGACCCTCGTCGCTCCCGTGTCGACGCGCGCCGGTGCGGACGGCTCACCGGCCGAGGTCCTCGTCCCAAAGCCAGCCGCGGTCGCCGCCGCCGGGGCCGCCGTGCCTGCGGCCAGGCGTTTGGCGCTCCACTGGGTGATCCTCATCAGCGTGCTCGTCGGCGTCGTCATCGAGCGCCTGTACGCGCTCTTGGCGAACCGCTAGCCAGGTCGCGATTCAAGTCGTCGGAGGTGAGACGGCGCCGTAGGCGCGGACGGCGTTGCGCCCCTCTTCTTTGGCGCGATAGAGCGCCGAGTCGGCGGCGCGGAAGAGATCCGTCGGTGACTCGGTCTTGTCGTCCAAGCAGGCCACGCCCACGCTGATCGTGCAGCCGATGTCGACCTCGTCGAAGGAGAAGCGGCCCGTCTCCACGAGGACCTTGAGCCGAACGCCGGTGGCGTAGGCCGCATCGAGCGGGAGCTCGGGGAGGAGCACCGCGAACTCCTCGCCGCCGATGCGCGCGAAGATGTCGTCGCGCCGCAGCTTCGGCTGAATCAGCATCGCCAACTGCCGGAGCACCGCGTCGCCGGCGACGTGACCGAACTGGTCGTTTTTGAGCTTGAAGTGGTCGATGTCGAAGACCACGAGCGACAGCGGCCGCTCGTAACGGCGCGCCCGGTTGAACTCCCGCTCGAGGGCCTCGTTAAAGAAGCGCTTGTTGAAGAGCTGCGTCAGACCGTCGACGGTCATGAGCCGGTAGATCTCTTCGTGGTATGCGGTCTCGACGTTGTCGCCGGTCATGAACTTCAGGATCGAGCGGCCGATCTTGATCTGATCGGCGTCTTTGAGCTTTGCCTCCGAGACGGCCACGTCGTTCACGTACGTGCCGTTGGTCGACCCCAAATCGAGGATGCGGAACGTCCCCTCCGCGGACTTGGTGATGCGCGCGTGATGCCGGCTCACGCTCTCTTGATCGATGGGAAGATCGGAGCGCGACGCCCGACCGATCTCAAACGATGACTGCGCGAGCGGCACGCGGCGCCCCAGATCGGTGCCGTAGATCACGACGAGGCACGCGTCGCCCTTGCGGATGGGCCGAGGCTCGTGCGCCGCGATCGGCGTGATCGTCGGGGTCTCTTCGTCCTCGGTCACGGGGCGCACTCGGGGCTCTACTAGGGGGTCTAGCTGAGCTTGAACTCTTGGAGCTTGATCTGCGCCCGCTCGTAGACGCCGAGGCCCAGATCCGCCGCCGCCTTCAGGTAGGCGGGCTCGCGGCCTTCCTTCGTGAGCGAGCGGAGCTTCTTCTCGGCGCGCCGCGCTTCGACGATCTCCCAGCCGAGCGTGTCCATCGCCACCGGATCGGTGGCCACGAAGATCGACTCGTAGCTCGACACGTATTGCGGCTGCTTCCACAAGGGGCCGCCGTGCGCCATGACCTTGAAGGCGTCGGTGATGTGCAGGCGGACGCGGCTCTTGATGACGTCCTGCGCGTAGAGGAGCGCGATCTGCGGGCTCGCGTGGTGCACGTGGAAGTCGTGCGGGTTCACGGTGCAGCCGTGCGTCATGTTCTTCATGGCGCCGGTGTAGCCGCAGATCGAGTGATCCTTGACCAGCGAGAAGTTGATGACGGCTGTCGCTTCGGTGAGGACGCGAACGAACTCGTGCGGACGCCGGTGCCTTGGATCATGCGCTCCGGCATGGTGGCGTCTTCGTTGAGGTGCACCGCTGTCTTCACGCCGGCGGGGACGTTGCGATCGCTGACGCGCGTGCCCTGGAGGAAGTTTCGGTATTGCTCCAAGACGGTGATGTTCTGCGCCGGCACGCCAGCGGCGATGAGCGCCTCCAAAAAGGGAATCACGAGCTCCTTGTTGGTGCCCATGTTCTCTTTGGCGATGCCGTTGAGCTTGACGCAGACCTTGTCGTCTTTGTGCACGAAGCGGCCCACGGCCTTGACGAGATCCGGCTCCCCGGTGAACTCCATCAGCGCCTTCGTGAGCATCGCCTTCGCGTCTTCTGGCTTGGGGTAGAGCTGGTTCGCCTGCAGCGAGCCGGGCTTCTCGACCTTGACCACCCGGCCCGGCGCCGCGAAGGGCACGAAGCCCGCGGGCGGCGACGCGGCGAGGTTCAGTTGCTTCTCGTCCTTCGCGGGAGCCGCAGCGGCGGCGCCGGCGCCGAGGAGCGTCGCGCCGAAGGTGGCGACGGCCGGCACGGCCTGCAAGAGATCCCTGCGGCTTAGGCTGTGGGCTTCTCGCACCGCGCTCAAGATTTCCGATCCGGCGTCGACGATTCGGGCCATGGCTTTTGTGCTCCAGGGCGGCCGGGCGAAAAGGGCCCAACCCGGCAGAAGGGCTGATCTTAGACCGGCTCGGTCCTCGTGGCGAGTCGCTGCAAAGGGCGCGTCTCGCTTTCGAAATTCGGCCCCCCTCTCCACCGTGGGCTCTATCGTGGCGCGATGCAGAAGACGCCGAAGCGCCCTGCCAATGTCCCCGAAGGCGCGCGCTGGGTCGCGCCCCTCTGGCAATACGGGACCCTCGACGCGAAGGGTGGAGCGCAGGGCCTCTGGTGCGGGTGGAAGAAGAACGGCGCGCTCGCGTACGTGGCGATGGTGAAGGACGACGCGACCCAGGGGCCGTGCGTGGAGTTTCACCCCGATGGCAGCCTCTTCCGCCGCGCGACCTACGCGGGCGGGGAGCCTGAAGGCGAAGAGGAGATGTTCGCGCCCCTGAAGAAGAGCGACGAGATCTTCCCCGCCGCAAAGCCCGTCGTCCGCATGGTGGTCGATCACGCGACGAAGGGCGCGCCCAAGAAGTTCTTCCTCAAGGGCGCTGTCGAATGCAACGAACAGGGGACGCCGCTCTCGGCGCTCCACTGCGACGCGCCCTTCTTGGTGCAAGAGCCGGAAGTGTTCGCGACGAAGACGCTCCCCGCGTACCTCAAGCATCGCCTGAAGGTCGCACCCACGGCGGCGGCGCGGGCCAAGGCGCCGAAGCAGGCGGGCCTCACGAAGTCGGTCGCGGCCCTCTGGGGGGTCAAGCCGCGGGGGTCGTTCAAGGTGGCGCTCTCCCTCTTGGAGCGCGCCCGCCTCCCCAAGTACTTGGACCACTTCAACGTCGACACCGTCAGCGCCCTCTCGGGCCAAGGCGCCGGTGCCACGGCGGAGCTCCTCTTGCTCCAAGCGCAGCGCAGTGTCGGGGCGCTGCCGGCGGGCGCGCTCTTCTCGGGCCTCGTGCCCATCGCCCTCGACGGCGGCGGCAACGTCTTTTCGCTCTCGGTCCACGACGACTACGAGTGCGCGCTCTACTCCGTGGGGCGCGAGGAGGGGGACCTCCTCGTCGAGAGCGACAACGCCTTCTTCTTTCTCGCGTGGAGCGCCGCGGCGGAGGCCAACGGGGAGGGCATGTTGTCATCCCGCGCACGGGCACACCTCGCGCGTCTCTTCGCCGGCCACCTTCGTCACACGCAGCTCGGCGACGTGCGCTGGCGTGAGGCGCCCTTCGACGCGAAAGAGACGGAGGCTCAAAAGCGTCTTCGCCGCTCGGCCTGGCTCACGCAGCTGCTCGCCGGTGAGCCGCTCGATTTCATCGTCGATCAATACGAGACGCAGGAGGCGGCGGCGCTCGACGGGACGCTCGTCGCTCGCCTCGGTCGCCCTCAAGGCCTGCTCCCGCCGGACTTGATTTACGCGCTCTTCCGCAGCTACGTCGTGTCGGATCCGCGCACGGCTGCGCTGTGCGATGTGGCCCAGGCGAGCGCCTCGTCGCTCGTGGTGTCGTCGGCGACGCTCGTGCGTGAGCTCTTGGGCGGTCGAACGCGCCTCGGCAAGGTCAAAGACCTCGGTGCGATGGCCCGCGCGACCCAGAAGGCTCTGTTTCGCTGACGCGTCGGTTCACGCTGTCCGCCGCAGCGCCCTTGTCAGCCTTTCCTTGCTCCCCCGTTGACCCCATCATCCTCTCTATGGCCAAGGCGCTCCGCATCGAAGTCGTCAGCGACGTCATCTGCCCGTGGTGCTTCATCGGCACGATGAACCTCGAGAAGGCGCTCGCGCTACGTCCCGACGTCGCCGCGGAGGTCGTGTTCCAGCCGTTTCTCCTCGACCCCACGACGCCGCCGGAAGGCGCGGACTTGAGGGAGCGTTTGCGTACCAAGTACGGCGCCGACCCGGAGGCCATGTTCGCGCGCGTCGAGTCGGTGGCGCGCGCGGCCGGCATCGAGCTCGACTTCAAGAAGGTGCGGCGCACGCCCAACACGCGGCGCGCTCACGTGCTCCTCGAGCATGTGCAAGATGCATCAAAAAGGGCGAAGCTCGCGAAGGCTCTCTTCGCTGCCTATTTTCTCGAAGGCAAAGACATCAGCGACGTCGATGTCTTGGTGAGCCTCGCGAAGGACCACGGGCAAGACGACGCGACCGTGCGCGCGCTCCTCACCGACGAGGGCGAGCTCGCGAAGATTCAGGTGGCCGCCGCCGAGCAAGCGTCCCGCGGCATCCGCGGCGTGCCCTTCTTCGTGTTCAACGATCGACTCGGCGTCTCCGGCGCTCAGCCGCCGGAGATCCTCTGTCAGGCCATGGACCAAGCGCTCGCGGGAGGCTGAAAGCTGGCCGCGATCGGGTCGGTCGCGCCAGAGTTCATCCGCCGCAGCGTGCGCCGCCTACGGGGGAGCGCCAGACGCAGGCGTTGTCTTCGCAGACGTAAGCGCCCATGCAGCGCGGCCTGGGGAGGTCGTCGCAGTTGCATGACTGCTCTTCCGCCGCCGGTTCTTCCCAGCCGTCGACCTTCATGTTGAAGGGCGTGAAGCCCTCGCCGATGAAGCCGTAGGTGCGCGTCGGCAGCTCGAAGTCGGCGCCCTTGCCGCGGAACACCTTGAACGTGATGCCTTCGGCTTCTTCGCCCGCCGGATCGAGCGAGATGATTTCGTAGTTCGACATGCAGCGAGGCGCCATGATTTGGTAGGTGCCCTTGAGCCGCGTGCCGTTGTTGAGCTTCGCCTTGAACTTGCCGTCCTGGTGAAGCTCGAGCGACGAGACGTACTTCTGGTTTCGCGCCCCCGTGGGCAGCGCCCCGGGATCGCGCGCCGCCGTCGCCAGCTTCAGCGTCTCGACCTCGTCAAGAAGGCTCGAGAGCGAGGGCTCACGAACGACCGCGCGCCCGCCACGGCCGCATCGCTGAACGATCGCGCCCTCCGTCGTTCCCGTGCTCGGCTCGTCGCTCTCGCCCGTGTTGCCACACGCCACCGTCGCCATCGCCGCTACGAGGAACCAAAGGGCTTTCTTCATGACCGTTCTCCTCGCGTCGCTCGAGCGAACGTCGTGCCAACGCGATTGCCGCAAAAGTTCCACACGGGCGCCGGTCGACTGGGGAAAGCGGGACTTTCTTGCTGGATCCCGCGCGCCTCCGAGAGCCCGAAGCGCAAGCGCCTCCGGTGAGGCATTTGCGGGAGACCACGCTTCCGCTATCTCAAGCGCCCATGAAGCTTTCGCTGCTCTTCTGCGCGACGATCTTGCTCCGCCTTCTCGCGGGATGCTCGTCGTCGGAGCCCACCGGCACTGGCAGCGTCGGCGTGGGCACGCTCAGCGATGGCGGGTCGGCTTCGGTCTCTGATGCGGCAGTCAGCGGTGCAACCGACGCCAGCGGCGCCTGCGAGGGCGCGTGCCGAACGACCGCACTCACGGTCTCGTTCGGTGGGAAATCCGAGTCGCTGACGCGTGCGCAGTTTGGGTTCGTGCGCCGCGACGGCGCGTCTCCGCTGCTCCACCTCGAGGCGCACGATGGCGGCGACGCGGCTTGCCCGACGTCGAAGTCTCCGTCGCCCGATCGCACGCTCGTGGTGGAAGATCTGCCCGTGCCCAAAGAAGGCGCCACGCTTGCCAGCAAGGACGGCGTCCGCGCCGCGTTCTTCGATTTTGCGGGAACGCTCCTCCCGGCGACGCCGCTCGCGAAGGCGACCGACGTGTCGTTCCGCGTCGTGGCCGTCGAGCTCGCGGCGGGCGCCCCTTCCGCCTTTGCCATCGAGGCGTCGATGTCGTTTCCTCAAGGCGGCACGCTGACGGGGCACTTTTTCGCCGAGCACTGCGCGACGATGGACGGGCGCGACTTGCGCGGCTTTGCGATCGCCCAGGTCCTGACGCCCGTGCTACCGCCTGTCACACTGATGCGTGCTCACGCGCGCGTTCGCCTGGTGGCTCAGCCGCTTCGTTCTGGTCGACGCGAGCGGGCTCGCCGGCGGCGACGAGGGGCTGGCGCCGCTGCGTGACGCAGGCAGCTCGCTCGATGACGGCAGCGCGCTGGGGGCCGACGGCGAGGCGCCGCGCGCCGATGCAGCTCCGAACGACGCGCCGGATGCGGCGCCAATCCCGGACGTTCGGGTGCCGTCGCCACGCCGCTACGCGGCCGCCGTGCTCTCCGATCAGCCGGCGTTGTACCTTCCGTTCGGAGAGTCACCCGGCGCGACGTCGGTCACCGACCTGACGGGCCGTTTGCAGCCGACGCTCATCGGTACGCCGCAGTTCGGGCCCTGGCGCCACGCGGGGACACCGACGGCCGTGCCTGAGAAAACGGCCCTCGGCCCGCTTCAACTTCACGGGGCTGAGACCTTGATCGAGCGGGTTCGCATCCCCGACGACATCCTGGTCGGCGACCCGCGGTACTTGGTTCGCAAGGGCGACGCGCTGCCCGACGGCGGCGCCCCGACGGACGTCTTCAGCGTCTTTCTCTCGACGCCCGGCACGGGGGTCAACGCGGTCTTTGCGCGCCGCGCCGGCGCCCTTTCGCGCACGACGGATTTGGTCTTTGCGACGCCGGTGACAGGCTTTCAGCACGTCGTCGCGGTGTTCACTGGCGCGCAGTTGCTGATGTACAAGAACGGACTGCTTCTCGGCGTCGATGCCGACAGCAACCTGGGTGGGGGCATCGCTGGGTCGTTTTACATTGGCCTTCGTGACGCGACGTCGGGTTTCGCGCGAACCGAGATCGACGAAATCGCGGTCTACGACCATGTCTACCGGCGGCGCGAATCAAGGCTCACTACGAGATCGGCGCTGGCATCGGGCCAGATCAATGACGGGGGCCATGAGGCGCGCGGCGAGGGTCTTCCAGGCGGTCGTGATGATGCTCGCCTGCGGCGTCTCGGTCGTCTCGGTCGGGGCCTGCGCGTTTCTCACGGCCACCGACGGACTGAGCGGGGGTGACCCCGGTCGGAGCGGCGACGCCTCGGCGTCGACCGCGGGAGACGCAAGCACCGCGGGGAGCGACGCGTCGTCTCTTGTCGACGCGCTCGGTCAGGTGACGGGCGACGCGGGCATCGCTGACGGGAGCAGCAGCGCGTGCACCGCTGACGCGGCCTGCCAGGGCACCGAGTCGTGCGTCGGCGGACGATGCCTCGCGAAGCCCGTCGGGGGGCGCGTGAGCAGCGGAGTTGCGGGCTTCGCCGTCATCGGCGCCGAGCCTACATCGCCGAGGGAGGGCGAGTTCTTCGGCAGCCGCTCGATGGCGGTGTCTGACGAAGGTCTCCGATATCGGGGCGCTCGGACAGGTGAGCGCAGACGCGACGAGCCTTTACCTGCCGTCCAATGGCGAGATTTGGCGTCAGCCGCTCGCCGGTGGCGCCGCAACGCTCGTGCATTCGCAAAACGACTCGCCCATCACGTCCGTCGGCGTCGTGGGCGCTGAACTCTTCTACGCAACGCCTCCGCCGACGTTGCCGGGCCCACGGCGCTCTACCGCCGCACCAGTGGTGCTGACCCGCAGCTACGTGGAGCGGGTCACCTTGCGGAGGGGCCCACGTCCCAGGGCCGCCACCGCCTGAAGGGCCTGACTGCCGCGGGCGGAGCACCAACGGTCCTGCTCTCCGTCCCCGGCGCCGTGAGCGTCTTCGCGGAGCGGTCATTTGTTTGGATCGCCTCGAGCGACGACGAGGCCGTCTACCGCACGGCGATCGACGGCACGGGGGCCCTCGAGCCCATCGCCTTGGGGCAGAGCGCGCTCACCCAGATCGTCGTGACCGCCGGCGCGGTCTATTGGGCCGCAGGGTCGGCTGTCTTGTCGGTTCCGCGCTAGTGTAGCCTTCCTCATGGGAATCGACGACAGCTCGCGTCGTTCACGTACCCGACGAAGGTCGTGAGCGGCGGGGCGGACCGCACGGCCACGCTCGCGACATACCACGAGCACGTCGCGCCGCTCTCGAAGGCCATGGGACCGGAGTTCATGGCGACGCTCGAGGCGCGCCTTGAATCGCAAATGGAAGCGATGGTGGCGGCCCAGCGGGCGTTCTTCGAGAAGGCCAACGCGCTGACGGACTTCTTCGCCGCCCGCGCCAAAAGGAGGCAAGCCGAAGGGAAACACGGCGACGAGCAAGACCAGCAAGAAGAGCGCGTCGAACGTGGTGCCCTTCAAGCCTCGCAAGCGTTGAGACGACCTCACTCGCGCGTGGCGACCGACACGCTCACTCGCGCGGGATGCCCGGGTCGCGCTCGAACGAGGGCCCCTCGCGCCCTCCGTTCCACGCTTCCCAAAGGTTGCGCGCGCCGCCGAGCGCGTTCTCGGAGGTGTCGAGGTTGTTCGATACGTGGGCGAGGAGCGCCGTCACGTCGCCTTGAAAGACGGCCCGCTCGGCGGCGTCGCCGGGGCTTCCGCCCATGTGACGGATGCGGCGTACGTCGTCGTCGTAGGCGAGCGCTTGGCTCGCCGCGTGGCCGGCCTTGCGCGTCAGCGCCTCGGTCCAGCTCTCGCGGAACGCGAACGTGCGAGCGAAGGCGGGCATGATGTCTTGCGATGCGTCGCCCTGGGTCATTCCCCAGAAGCGCTCGTGCGTGTACGCGTGGACCAGCTCGTGAAAGACGACGTGCGGCGTTGCGCCCTCGGGGACGAGCACGCTCGGCTGGATGCCGTAGAAGCACTCTTGTTGGGGAATCGGAAAGAAGAGACCGAGAATGTCTGCGTCGGGGTTTGTCCCCAACATGACGAGTAGCCTCACCCAGGAGGCGCGGTCGTAGACGCGGATCGGGTGGTGCCGAGCGCCTTGCGGCATGTAGCGGCCGTAGACGTCCAAGAGCTGTCGCCGCACGTCGTCGTAGCGCCCAACGTCACCTCGGAGGATGAGCCGCTGCAGCTCTGCGTGGGGCCGCGCTTCGCTGCCCGTGCAGCTCGAACAACCGTGCGCGCCGCCGCCGCCGGGGGCGACCACGCAGCCGCCGGCCTCGGTGGCTGGAGGCGGGGCCGATGGCCGCCTCGGCAGAGACGGCGGCAGAGAAGGGGAGCGCGGTCGACGCGACGTGCGAGAGCTCGAGCGAGAAGGGCCCATGGGGGCGGCGAAGCAAAGGTAGCGCCAGCGAAATTGCCGCGGAATTGTGGGGGATGCTCGCCGCGAGCGCAGGTCGCGTGTTGCCGCATGGGGCGGCGGCGCGGCGTCGAGGTCGGCTGTCGAGGACTGCGTGGCGCGCTTCGCGTTCTACTCGGGATCAGCTCGTCGCGGCCGTCGCCGGTTCGCGCGTGAAGAGCGCGACGCTCGAGCCGATCAGCACCCATACGAGCTGCGTGCAGCGCATGAGCAACGCGGTCGCCGTCGCACGCGCAGCGGTGGTGTTGAGGAGGTCTGCCGCGAGCGAGAACGCGCCTTCCGTCGTGCCGAGCCCGCCTGGGACCAGCACGCCCACGGCCATCGCGACGAGGTGCACGCCCTCCGAGGCGACGACGTGAAGCGCGCCAACGTGGATGCCGACGGCGTGCGCCGCGATCCCGTATTGAGCCATCTGAAGGCATCGGCTCACGAACAACATGGCCGTCGGGCCGCGGGCCCCCACGCCGATGCCACGCGAGTGCTCGCTGAAGGCCTTCGCGCGCTCCTCGAAGCGCGGGAACCTCTTTATGAGCCAGCCGCCCAGTCCAGGCGCGCGCGCCCCCGCTTGGACGGCGAGGCCTGATGCAAAGAGCACGACGGTATGGATGACGCACGCCCAGAACCAGGGCGACGCGCCCTGCAACGCGAGGATCGCGAGCGCGCATGGAAGCGTGAACAGACCGTTCGACATCAAGGTGGCGGCCTGGTTGACGAAGCCAACGGCGGCCGCCGGTCCTGCGCCCACGAACGGCGCAACGAGCGTGGCCTTGATGGTCTCGCTCCACACCGTTGGCGCCGGCGCGAAGGCGCTGAGCGACTGCCCGAGCAGGTGCGCACGAAACAGCGGCCCGCGCGGAATGCGCTGCGCGAGCGGTCCGAAGGCGAGAGACGCTCGCCTTCGTCGCGCAGGCGATGCGAACGAGCTCGATGGCTGCGAGCGCCACGACCCATGGCAGCGCGGGCCACAACGTCTGGATGAGCAACTCGACGCCGATGTGCCTCACGATCGCGCCGAGCAAGGCGAGCCCGCCCACGCCGAGAAGGACGCGAAACCAGGCGCGCGGCGAAGCACCCTTCACCGTTCCAGGGGGTGCCGGCATCGAGCTAGGCAGTCAGAGGAACGAGCCTAGGCGCGGGGGCAATGAGCGCGGGGTCTTGGCGTGAAAGCGCAGCGCGATCGGCTGCCCGAACGGTGAGAAGTAGACGTACTCGCCGTCGAACGCACCGCCGCAAAATTTGGCAACGCCCGCGTCGCCGAGCAGGCCGGCGTCGACGGCGTCGAACAGCGACCACGCGCCGGCCGCATCCATGGCCATGGTGGTGTCGAGGCGCGCAAAGGGCGAAGTCAGCGGTGCGAAGTACAAGTACTTGCCGTCGAACTGGGAGCCGCAATACGAAACGGCCCCGCCGTCGAGCAGCGACGAAATGGCGAAGCGCTCGTAGGGCCCGCCGTCGAGCGGCTGCGTGGTGTCGTAGCGAAGGGTCGTGCCGGTGGGATCGTTGGAAGGGACGAACGTGATGCGGCGGCCGTCGAAGGAGCTGCTCTGGAAGCCCGTCGCGTGCACGTCCTGGGCGGCGAGGTCGACGCTCACCCAGCTGGCGGCGGCGAGGAACGCCGCCTTGGTGTCGTAGCGCACGAGCTTCGCGCCCGGTTGGAGCGGCGTGAAGTAGACGTACTGGCCGTCGAACGACGGTGCGCTGAAGCCGAGCGGAGCGCGAACGTAGGAGAGATCGTAGTAGGTCCACCCGGCGGACAAGGCCATCGTGGTGTCGAAGCGAGCGACGACGTTCGTGTTGTACGGCGCCGCATAGATGTAGCGACCGTCGAACGCGGCGCCCACGAATTGCCCCGCGCCGTTCGTGAGGTCGTAGCTCTCCCACGAAGCGGGCGCCGTGAACGAGGCCTGCGTGTCGTAGCGCACGACGCGCGTCATGGTGCCGTTGTTGTTGGTCGGCAGGTACATCACGTAGCGCCCGTCGTAGATGGCGCCGGTGTACCCGCGTGCGCCGAGCTGCGCGAAGAGATCGAACTCCTCCCAGGAGCTCGCGCTCGTGAACGCGCCCTGCGTGTCGTAGCGAACCGTGAGACCGCTGGGAGTGGTTGAGCCGCTGCCGTACGGGACGTAGTAGACGTAGCGGCCATCGAAGAGCGCGCCCTCGAGGCCCGACGGTGTCGTGGCAAGCGTTCGCAGATCGAACGCCTCCCAGTTGCTCACGCCCGTGAGCGGGGCGAACACCGCCGCCGCGTCGAGGGCAGCGTCGGCGGGGGCGTCGACGGGCGCGTCAGAGGCAGCGTCCGCCGCAGCCTCTACCGGAGCGTCGGCCCCCGCGTCGGCGACGGTCGCGTCTTCTGCCGCATCGCGACCAGCATCAGGGACCGTCGTGTCAGCGACGTTCGCATCGCGGCCGGCGTCGGCGCCAGGGAGCGTGACGTCGGGTACGCCAGCGTCGACGGGCGCCTCGTCGTCCCCGGCGCAGTGAACGCCCACCAGCGCACCAAGGACCAGCACCGCGGAGAGGACGAATCGCGTCTTCGGCATGGGCCGAGGCTACGCTGAACTCGAGGCCGAAGGCGTTCAAGAGCACGCCCCCTGTCCACGGACACCCCAAGTCGGCCATGGACAGGGGCGCCGTCGCGCAAGCGCTTGGAACTCCACGCGGCGCGGCTCGGCACAATCCTCGCGAAGGGTTCTCCCAGCACGGCAAGACGCCGCTGCAGAAGGAGACACGATCATGGACACGCAGATGGATTCGAAGGCTCAGGACAACAAGGCACTCCCCAAGGTGGCCTACTCGATCACGGAGCGCGGAGGCCGCTCCTACTGGACGCGCATCGGTCGCGGCTTCGTCAATCGAGATGGTTCCATCACCGTCAAGCTCGAGGCGGTCCCCGTCTCGGGCACCCTTCAACTGCGCGATCCCGATCCGCGCGACGACGTGGCGGGGCCGGCGCAATTCGGCGGCCGCGCGGCTGTGGCCCCTCAGGAGCTGCCGTTCTGAGCCATGCGGGCACACGATCAAGGGGAGGCCTCCGCATCGCGCGGGGGCCTCCCAGCCCGCGAGCCGCTGGCTCTCACGACTGCGTCGCCAACCGTGGCGGCGCGCATCGCCGGCGCCCTCGCTTCGTTCATCGGTCCCAAGGCCGCGCTCGCGCGCGTCGTGGGGCTCGTCGTCGCGCTCGTCGTACTTGGTGTCATGGGGCGTGTCCTCGGCGCGCAACCGGGACCCGCCGCAGCGCTCATGCCGGCGACTGACGCTGCCGCGGCGACGTTGACTCGCGCCGAATTAAGCGCGCCACCGCCGACCATCGCTCCGACGGGGACCGCTCCCATCGCCGCAGCTGTCGCTCCGGCCGATGCGGGCGCCTTCGCCGCGACCGCGAGTGCCTCGGTACCAGCCTCCCTTGGCGAAGACGCAGGGGCCCCGCTCGTCGATCTCAACCTTGCCGATGAAGCGGCGCTCCGTCGCTTGCCGGGCATCGGCCCGCGGCGCGCACGAGCCATCGTCGAGCTGCGGCAGCGGCTCGGGGGCTTTCGCCGCGTCGAAGACCTGATGCGCATTCGCGGCCTTGGCCGCGCCGCCGTTCGTCGCCTTCGACCGCTTGTCACGGTCGGGGCGGCGGCCCCGCCCCGCTAATTATACCCAGGAGCTATTGACTTAAATTACCCGGGTAATAATAACGCGGTATGGACACGCCTCGCAGCTACGCTTCCTTCGCCAGCAAGGTTCGCATCGCCTCCGGCGACTTGGTCTCGGTGCTCACCAAGACCAAGGCGCGCATCGACGAAGGGGAGGAGGGGCCCATCCTCATCTTCGAGAACGAGACCGGCCGGCAGGTTGACTTCGACTTTTCCGGCACCGTCGGCGAGGTCATCGAAAGGGTCGCACCCGCTCGCGCGCAGGTCGGCCCGGGCCGCCCCAAGCTCGGGGTCGTCTCCCGCGAGGTGTCGCTCTTGCCAGCCCACTGGGAGTGGCTCGAGGCCCAGCCGCAGGGGATCTCGGGCGCGCTGCGGCGCCTCGTCCAAGAGGCTCGCCGTGACGCGTCAGGGGCGGAGCAGGAGCGGCGCGCTCGCGAAGCGGCGGGCCGCTTCATGTGGTCCCTCGCCGGCGACTTGCCGGGCTTCGAGGAGGCCTCGCGCGCTCTCTACGCCAAAGACGACCGAGCGCTCGCTCGCCTCACGGCGCGTTGGCCCGCCGACGTGCGGGAGCATGTCCTCCGACTCGCGGGGATAGAGCCTGCGGCGCGCAAGGCGACCACCACGAGCGCGCGGCCGACGGCGGCCGTGGCCAAACCGTCGTCCAAGAGGTCATCGAAGAAGCCATCCAAGAAGGCTGGCGCGGCGACGAAGAAGACTCGCCGCCGCTCGTAGCGTTGCCGCGTTGGAACGGCGAGTCGCGGCGCGAGCGTTCGCGGCTCAGGCCTCGGCGCCCGCGACGCGGCGAATCTCAGCACCGAGGCCGCCGAGCTTCGCTTCGATGTGCTCGTAGCCACGGTCCAGGTGATAGACGCGGCGCACTTCCGTTTCGCCTTCGGAGACGAGGCCCGCGATGATCAGCGACGCGCTCGCGCGGAGGTCGGTCGCCATGACGCTCGCGCCGTAGAGCTTCGGCACGCCTTGCACGACGGCCGTGTTGCCGCGAAGCGTGACGTTGGCGCCCATACGCGCCAGCTCGGGCACGTGCATGAAGCGGTTCTCGAAGATCGTCTCGGTGATGACGCTCTCGCCTTCGGCGCGGCTCATGAGCACCAGAAACTGCGCCTGCATGTCCGTCGGGAAGCCGGGGTGCGGCGCCGTCGTGACGTTGACGGGGCGGAGCGCGCCCTTGCGCACGACGCGGATGGCGCGGCCTTCGGCGCTGATCTCCACGCCGGCGGCGCGCATCTTGAGCACCAACGGCTCGAGGTCGGCCATCTCGGCGCCTTCGACGAGGACGTCGCCGCCCGGCATCATGGCGGCGGCGATCATGTACGTCCCGGCCTCGATGCGATCGGGAATGATCGCGTGGTCGAAGGGCTCGAGGGCGCCGCGTTCGCAGCCGACGATGTGAATGGTGTCGGTGCCGGCGCCGGTCACTTCGGCGCCCATCTTGTTGAGCACGCGGCCTAGCTCTTCGACCTCGGGTTCACGCGCGCAGTTCACGAGCGTCGAGCGACCCTTCGCGAGGGCCGCCGCCATCATGATGTTCTCGGTGCCCGTCACCGTCGGGATGTCGAAGATGATCTCGGCGCCGCGCAGCCGCCCGCCGCCGTTCGGACCCTCGGCGATGACATACCCGCGCTCGAGGCGGATGTTGGCGCCCATGGCCTCGAGGCCCTTCAGGTGCTGGTCGATGGGGCGAGCCCCGATGGCGCAGCCGCCCGGGAGGCTCACCTTGGCGCGACCGAAGCGGGCGAGCAGGGGGCCCAAGACCAGGACGCTCGCGCGCATCTGCTTGACGAGCTCGTAGGGCGCTTCCGGCCTGACATCGCTGCCGGCGCCCACGACCACCTCCGGCGCCCGCACGACGACGTTGCGTCCGAGGAACCGCAAGAGCGCGGCCGTGGTCTCAATGTCGCGGAGGGCTGGCACGTTCCGGAGGCGGCTCTCGCCGTCGGAAAGCAGGGTCGAGCACAGAATCGGGAGCGCCGCGTTTTTCGCGCCGCTGATGCGCACCGTCCCTCGAAGGGGCCCTCCTCCACGAATCCGGATGGCGTCCATGTTCGACCTTTCGCGTAAGGGGCGTTTTGACCGGCAAATTCGCCGAGCGAGCCGCCCCCGGGTCCCCGACCATGCCGGATTTCTGCTCGCGGCGACAAACAAAACGCTTTTCCGGGCGCCTCGCTTCCCGCGGGGCAAGCCGGCGCCTTCCGGCGGCTCAGCTCGACCGCGCCACGACCTCCCCGATTCGCGCGTACATGGCCGCCGCTGCTGCGATATAAAGCGCCCATGGCCGTTAATGCCGAGAAGCTCCAACGCGAGCTCGATCAGATCACCTCCGAATACGAGACCAATTTTTCGGGCCAGTCTCGCGCCACGCGCGATCTCGCCCTGATGGACGCGCTCGTGCGGCGCGTGCAGGCGGTGGTGGCGCAAGTCGACCAGCTGCCGGCGTCGATCCGCGGCGCCGATCTCGTGGCGGTCCTTGCCGGCGCGCGCGAGTCGCTGAGCCTGTACCAAACGGAGCGCGCCGCCATCGTCCGCGCCAAGGAGGCCGGCCCGCAGATCGAGGTCTTCGGCGAGCTCGCCAGCACGGCGAACTTCACCTTCGCGCAATACGGGCGCCACTACGCCGGCCAGAACCGCGCGACGCGTGATCAGGGCCTCTTGGCTGAGCTCATCGAGGATCTCAAGGGCTGCGACAAGCGCATGGCCCTCGTCTACAAAGAGAAGCCGCTCCCCGACTTCGCCCGCGACATCGAGGTCGTGCAGACGTCGCTCGCGCAATACCAACGCGAGCTCGTCGAGATCGGAAAGACCCTCACCATGGGCACCGAGGAGGAGCGCGCCAACACCTTCGGCGCCCTCGCCAACGCTCAGTTTGAGGTCTACGCGAATCACTTCGCCGGCAAGTCGCGCATCACGCGACGGCCCGCCTTGCTTCAGCGCGTCATCGACAACCTGCGGCGCATCCGCGGCGACATGCACAAGCTGCGCGACGCTGGCTTCAAGGAAGAGTTCCACGTGAAGAACATCGGCATCGTCGAGGAGCAGCTCGGCATGTACGAAAAGGAGCTCACGGAGGTCCGCAAGGCGCGTCAGGGCACGCCCATGGGTGACATCCTCGGCATGCTCGGAACGGCAGCCAACGAGCTCTTCGCGGAGTACCGCGAGAACTTCGCGGGCAAGGACCGCGGCGCCGTCGAGCTCGCGCGGCTGGGTCGCATCTGCGACGGCCTCGTCGAGATCCGCAAGCAGATGCTCGAGCTAGGCCGCGTCGAACCGAGCGACCAGAACGATCGAAACATCGAGATCGTCACGCAGCAGCTCGCCTCGTTCGAGAACGAGTTCGAAGCCGTGAAGCAGGTTCAGGCGAACGCACCCTCGAAGGGCGTGTCCGCCTGACGCATCGCCCGCGTTGCCTGCGCGGCAACGCGCGAGGGGGCGTGAGTTGAGACTCAGCCCTTGCGGCGGCGACGGCCCAGCGCCGAGAGCGCCGCGAGGGCCATGCCCACGTAGCCGAGGAGGCCCGACGTCTCGGCGCCGCCGGTGGCGGAGCAGCCGCTGGCCGCGGGCGGCGTAGCGGAGCCTGACTCGGAGGGCGTGGTGGAGGCCTTGCCCGCGTCCTTCTTTCCGCCGTCGCCGGAGGCCGCCGAACCTGCGTCTTCTTCGTCGACGGGGGCTCCGCCCGAGTCCTTCTTGCCAGCGTCGCTCTTCGGCGCACCGGCGTCGCTCGGCGTGATGATGCCGCCATCGGCGGAGATGATGGGGCCGGTGCCCACGTTCGGAGCGCCCGGCGTGAGCTGACCGTCGCTGGGGAAGTTCGGGCCGGTGCGCGTCGGGTCGTACGCCACCGAGTCGCCGGTCGTTCCGCTGAGATCGCCGTAGTACCAAGAGCCGAGGTTCATGGGCGTCTCGTCGCCGGGCACGCGCGTGGCGGCGTCCGACAGGAGGTTGCCCGTGAGGCGCGGCGCGTACGTCACGTCGACGGCGGCGTCGCTCTGATCGAAGGTCGCGACGCCGTCGATGACGGAGCCCGAGCCGGGAAGCTCGAGGGCGCCGTTGTTGTCGGTGTCGTAGTCGGTACCCTGAACGAGCGGCGAGCCGCTCTTGACGATGACAAAGGAGGTCGTCGCGTTCTCGAAGGGGCTCGAGCCGGTGTCGAGGAAGGGCACCGTGATCACCTTCGTCTGCGCCGAGAGCGCCGGAGCGCCGCCGGCGGCGGCCTTGAGGTAAACGAGGCCGTTGGCTCCGCAGTTCTGTCCCGAGAGGTCGACGACGACGTCGGCGGTGCCCGGCGAGCCGGTGGCCGAGTCACCGTCGCCCTCGAAGGCGACGAAGGAGTAGCCGTCGAGCGACGCGTTTGGCGTGCAGAGAATCTCGGCGTACTCCCACGGCGAGTCGGTGTTGCCCGGCGGGTTGATCTTCACTTCGTTGAGGAGCACCAGCGACGGCGTCCCGCCGTCAGGCGTTGGCGAGCCCGTGTCGGGGGCGGGGCCCGCGTCGACGGGTGGGTTGCCGCAGTCGACGGCGGTGGTTGCGCTGTTGCGCGGGTTCGGCGCCAGCGACTCGAAGTCCGCGCTGTTCACGCCGGTATCGGTGCAGCCTGCACCTTTGCGCACGGCGGCCGTTGTGTTGCCGGCGGCCGGAGCGGGCGTGCCTTCGGCCTGCGTGGCGGTGCCGTAGCCGACGAGATCGATCCAGGCGCCGCTCGCGCAGTTGCCCGTGGTGCCGCAGTTCAGGAGGGCGGCGGAGTCGACGACGACGAGCTTGCCATTGGCGCCGGCGATGTTCAGCGCTTCGGTTCCCGTCGTGATGTGGTCCGGCGTCGGGAGAGCCGCGGCGGTGGCCGCGCCCTTGCCGAGTTGGATCAAGAAGTACGCGCCGGGCGCCACGGTCGCGTTCGGCAGCGCGACGGTGTTTGCGCCGCTCTGGAAGTTGCCGGACGACGACGCGTACTGGAGTGACTTTCCCGACAACGAGACGGAGCTGCCACCGCGATTGAACAGCTCGACGAAGTCGTTGGTGTATTGCGCGCCCGTGTTGCCACCGCCGCCGTAGACCTGGCTGATCACGAGGTCGGGGGAGACGGTCAGCGCCGAGGCCGCCTGCTCGCTGTCCATCTCGCGTGTGCCGGAGCAGCCCATGGCTGCCGAGACTCCGAAGAGCGCGAGGAGAGGGATGGCGGCAACGAACGACGGTCCAACTTTACGCGGTCGCGAC
The DNA here is from genome assembly GCA_016703425.1 of Myxococcales bacterium. Lineage (NCBI taxonomy): Bacteria > Pseudomonadati > Myxococcota > Myxococcia > Myxococcales > Myxococcales bacterium. The sequence goes on along the minus strand of JADJCA010000022.1, from coordinate 19,824 downwards.
ATGTGGGAATTCTCCTACCTGACCCTAGGCCAGCCCACCCTAGCTCGCGGCCGCGGAGCGGCAACCCAATCCCGCGATAGTTCTCGGAAAAGTCACGAACGGGGTGGATCCCTCTTCATCCATACCCGGCGTAACTGCGGAGATTGCTTACTTGCCGCTCGCCGCCTTGAGGCGCGCCTTCAGCCGCTCGGCGTAGCCCTCTTTGTTCTCCTGCTTCACGCGGGAGATGGCCAGGGCCCCGTCGGGGACGTCCTTCGTGACCGTGGTGCCCGTCGCGACGTAGGCGCCGCGGCCGACGCGAACGGGCGCCACGAGCTGCGAGTCGCTGCCGATGAAGGCGCCCTCCTCGATGGTGGTCGTGTGCTTCTTGAAGCCGTCGTAGTTGCAGAAGATGGTCCCCGCGCCGATGTTGGCCCCCGCGCCGACGACGCCGTCACCGAGGTAGGCGAGGTGGTTGGCCTTGGCCCCCTTGCCGAGCTTCGTCTTCTTCATCTCGACGAAGTTTCCGATGTGCGCCTCTTCGCCGAGCTCACTGTCGGGTCGCATATGCGAAAACGGTCCCACTTGGGCGCGCGCGCCGATCGTTGAGCCGGTCGCCACGCTGTAGGGCTTGAGCACCGCGCCGGCCTCAACGACCACGTCGGTGAGCACGCACCCGACATCGAGCGTCGCGCCGTCGCCGACGCGCGTCGCGCCGCGCAGGACGCAGCCCGTCTCGACGACTACGTCGCGCCCGAGGACGACGCCGTGGTCCACGCGCGCTCCCTCTTTGAGCGTGGCGCCGGCGAGGCGATGCTCTCGATGGATGCGCGCATAAAGCTGCGCCTCGGCTTCCGCGAGCTGAGCTCGATCGTTGACGCCCGCCAAGACGTCCGCCGGTGACTCCACCGGCGCGATGACGCGGCCCGCCTTTGCGAACGTGGAGACGACGTCGGTCAGGTAGTACTCGCCTTGCGCGTTGTTCGTCGTGAGGCCGAGGAGCGCTTCGGCGAGCGGGGCTCGCGGCGCGGCGTAGATGGCCGGGTTGATCTCGCGGATGGCGCGCTCTTCCGGGGTCTTGAGATCACGATCCTCTTTGATGGCCACGACGCGACCCTGGCCGTCGCGAAGGATGCGGCCATAGCCCGCGGGCGCGTCGACGGTGCACGTCGCGAGCACCATGTTTGGGGCCGGCGAGGCCTCGAGGCCGGCGAGGACGCGCGCGATGTCTTGCTCGGTGATGAGCGGCACATCGCCGACGAAGATGACGACGTTCGCGACGTCGGTACCGACCTGGGTCATGCCCGCCTTGGCGGCGTCGCCGGTGCCCAGTTGTTGGGCTTGAACCGCGGTCTTCACGCGTTCGCCAAAGGTGGCGGCGAGGTAGCGCTCCACCTCGGCGCGGCCATGGCCGACGACGACCACGACCTCGTGGGCGCCGGCCCCGAGCGCGGCGGCCACGGGAAAGTAGATCAGCGGCCGGCCGGCCAACGGAAACATGGCCTTGGGCAGCGTGGCGCTCTTCATGCGAGTGCCTTGGCCGGCGGCGAGAATGATGGCGGCCGTACGGGCGCGGAGGGGCTCGGCAGACGACATGGGGCGAACCTCAACACGATTTCGACCACGAATCCACCATGCCGTCCTCGGGCAGGGGGTGGTGCAGAGGCGCGTTGTCAGACACAAAATCGCGCATCGCCGCCCTGATTCGCTTGACCGGGCGGCCGACACGGCTCATGCCGGCGCAGCCGCAGTTCGACCGCGTCCTTACGAAGCCCTGCCAAGCCCCATGATCCGTACACGTGCACGCTCTCTCCTTAGTGCTCCCGCCGCCTCCACAAGTCGGAGGCTCGGCCTCGTAGGCCTGCTCGCCATCGCGAGCGCCTGCCAAGACTTCGCCACGTCGCGCCCCACCCCGGTGCGCGGCACCATCGGCGAGGAGGTCTTCGGGGTCTTCTGCGATCGCTTGGCGGGGCAGCTCCTCCGAGAAGACCTCACGGGCGCCTCGTTCCGCGGTGTGTGCCACAAGGAGTCGGGCCAGTTCGCCGACGAGCTCAACGAAGCGGCGCTACCGGCGCCTGACGAGTCGGCGCGCGACAAGGCCGGCAACCCGGTGCCCGTCGACGCGCAGCTCGCCACGCGCGCGAAAGCCAAGGCTCGCATCCTGGCGCTCGTGCGTCGACGCGCGGAGCTCATCGAAGCCCTCGACGCCACGATTCCCGACGCCGACCTCCCGGTGCTCGACCTCGGCGCGAGCGATCCCAAGGCGACTTGCCAGCCGGCGCAGGGCGACGAAGCGGTGCGGGCTCTCGGCCTCGAGGTGGCCGACATGTTCGCGCGCATGACGGACCTCTACAACGACGACACGTTGCCCGCGTCGACGCGCTCGCTAGCGCGGGTCCTCGACTTCTTTCGCCGCAGCCCCGAAGCGCAAGCGACGGTGGCTCGCTTCACGGGCCGCGACGGCTATCGGCCGAGCGACATCGACATCGGCGTGGTCCGGCCCGCCGTCGCGTATCCGAAGTTTCGAGATCTCGCCTCCGAGACGCTCCGGCTCGTCTCGTTCGACTCCGACCCCTACGCGGCCGATCCGCCGCGCAACGCCGATGGCTCGCGCAAGCGCGTCCCGGGAGCGGCCTATGGCTCCTTCTCGAAGCTGCTCGAGGTCGCCCACGAGGAGCTGCGAACCACGAAAGCCGAGGCGCGGGCTCCGCTCACGCTAAGCCGTGAGGCTGCCCTTGGCTTCGACCGCATCTCGCGGCCGCGTGAGACGCTCGAGTTTTTGACCGAGCTCTTCTTTGTGCAAGATGCAGCCTTTGGCGGCGGCGCGCCCAAGTTCATCGTCAAGCGCGACCGGCGCGGCTACGCAGCGCTCGCTGGTGCCCTCGCGGCGCCTTTCGTCGACAAGGACAAAGACGGCCTCCCCGATGTCGACGCGCTCGGTCGCTTCGTGACGGTGGATGGCAACCCGGCCCCGACGCCGTTCCCGACCGCTACAGGCCCGAAGACGCCGCGCGACGAGTTCGGTCGCGCCGTCGTGGCGAACCAGCCGCTCTACGCCTACGTCGACACGAGCCACAACACCGGCGCTCAGCTCTTGAGCGATATGCGCCCGCTCGTCGATCCGAGCAAGGACGCGCTCATGAACGCCCTCGGCGGCATGACCGTGATGTTCGGCAAGCGCACGCCCGCGACGAAGAGCTACTCGGCGGACCCGGGGCGCGTGGACCTTTGGAAGCTGTCGCACGGGGCCGATGAGCCGCCGCCGTCGGACCTCGGCACGAAGCCCGTCACCGTCGACTTCGACGCCTACGACGTGAACGCCGCGCCGATGATGGACTTCGTCCACGCGCTAGGCCAGATGATCGGTGATCGCGGCACCGACGACCTCTTGGCCTTCTCGCGCCTCCTTCTGACGGCCCACACCTCGAAGCTCGCGAGCGTGACCGGCGAGATGCTGGCGTTCCGCGAGATCGGGACCAAATACGATCAGGCCAAGCTCAAGGAAAAGTCGCTCTTTTGGGACGAGCTCCTGGACGTCGTGGCGGAGATCGCCAAGGACCGTGCGCTCCTCGAAGACCTGCTCAACGCCCTCGCCGACCCGGCCACCATCCGCCTCGGTGACGTCGTTGGCACGATGATGAAGAACAAGGATCGCATCACCTACGATCGCGCAAACCTCAACGGCGAGGCGTTCAACCAAACGACCGGCAAGGTGGAGTCGCCCAAGACCCCCGCCGACCGGGCGCAGGCCGACACGGGCACGAACCGCAGCATCTTTCAGCGCCTCGCGCACATCGTCAGCGACGCCGCCGGCGTCGCCATGTGCAACAAAGACGGCTCCATCGTCCACGCGAAGGGCATTCCCTTGGCGGGCCAGCTCGATCTGCCGCTCATCGGTACCTACAAGGAGTGCGAGATCTTCAAGGTCGACGACCTCGCGCGCTTCTACCTCGGGTCCATCGTCGGAAAATCGCAGCTCTACTTCCGCCCGTCGATCCTCCGCAATGGGATCGTCGGCATCGGCGCCGCCACAGTGAGCACCATCGAGCTCTCCGGCGGCATGACCGGCTTCTGGGATCCGCCCGACGCGAAGACCTTCCGCCCGAAGCCCGAGTGGCTCAATCGTATCGTCTACTTCGACCAGGCGAAGGACACGGCGAACGCGACGACCAACACGTTCTTGCGGGATCTCGTCGGCCCGCACATCGGGACCTTGCTCTGCCCCGAGCGCGTCATCGACGATCCCGACCCGACGCAGCCCGACGCCGCGTCCGACGGCAAGGTGCGTGGCCTCCGGAGCTGCGCCGCCGGCGACTGGCTCCAGGAGCGTCACCCCGACGCGCTCTTCCCCCTCGAGAACACAGGCGCCTTCGAAGCCCTCGCGCCCATCATCAAGCCGTTCACCGACCGTGGCCGTGAAGACCTCATCGTGGCGCTCTTCAAGGTCCTTCATCGCCACTACCAGAGCGAAAAGGGCGTGCCGCCGGAGTGCGACGGCTCGAACCCCAAGAGCCCGTCGTATTGCTCCAAGAGCAACATCTCGTCGTACGAGCCGCTCCTCGCGGAAGCCTTGCCGCACGGCATCTTCAAGGCGCTCCACGACCTCACCACCGTGCTGCAAACGGCGACGATTCCGCACTGCACGAAGCTCGGCGGCGACGGCAACTGCGCGGCCACCTCTCCCGTCAGTGGCATCACCGTCTTCGCCGACGCCACCGAGTCGCTCTTTAGCGCGAGCCGCGCCAAAGAAGTGGCGCTCAAGGACCGGAAGGGCCAGTCGACGGGCAAGCGCAACGACGGCAGCGACACGCCGCAGGTGACGCCGCTCTACCTCGTCTTGCAGGCGCTCTCCGGCATCGACGACGCGTTCGCGGAAGCCATCAAGGATCCCGCCGACAAGGATCGACTGGCGAAGTGGCGGGCGGCGCGCTCGACCCTCGTCGATCAGTTCTTGAAGGTGAACGGCACCGGCGCTTCGGCGACCTTCCAGAACCCCGCCATGACCAAGCTCGGGCCCACGCTCATCGATCTCTTGCGTGCCCAGCTCTGGAGTCACTGCGGAAAGTCGTTCGTGGCTCCCTACGAGCGATGCACGTGGGCTCGCGATGAGCTCACCAAGAAGATGAACGACACGCTCAAGAGCCCCGTCTTCGCGTCGTCGATGTCGGTGCTCGACACGATCCGGAAGGACGAACGCGCGCGAAAGGAGCTCCAAGGCTTGCTCCTCTACTTAACGGACCCAGCGTCGCGAAACGAAGCGCTCTCGTCGATGCGTGCCGCCGCTACCGATGGCATGCAGCTCCTGCAAAACGACGACGATCTGGTGCCGTTCTATCACATCCTCGCCGAGGCCCTCGCGAACTCGGTCCGCGACGAGAACGGCAACGTTGTGCAAACGGGCCTCGCCGACGCGCAGACGTCGCTGTTGTCACGCCTCTCGGCGCGCGCCCGTGACGCGGAGGGCGCGCCCGTCTGCAGTCGCGAGATCGACCCGAATCAGGTGCTCACCGTCATCCTTCGCAATGTCGTGACGCCCATCAAGGCGGCCAACGGGGCGCTCAAGCGAACGCCTTTCGACGTCATCGTCGACGTCATCGGTGACGTGAACCGGGCCGATCCTCAGAAGGCTGGTCGCCTAGACCCAGGCGACTTCGCCGCCGTCGCGACGGAGGTGAACGAGTTCCTCGGCAACAAGGAGCGCGGCCTCGAGCAGTTCTACCGGATCATCAAGAACGGGACGGCACCGTGAAGCGAAGCCGGACTCTCGGGACCGGGCTCCGGTCCCTTGCGCTGTTCAGTCTCGTGTTTGCTTTGCCAAAGGCGGCGCAGGCGGGCGGTCTGTACTTGAGCGAGCGCGGGGTTCGCCCGCTCGGGCGCGGCGGCGCGATGGTGGCCGGTGCCGACGACCTCCACGCGACTTGGATGAACCCCGCTGGGCTCGCCGACGCAAAGTCGAGCGCGATGCTCGACCTGTCGATGATGATCCTGTCGGCTGACTACGCGCGGCAGACGAGCGTCGTCGACGGCAGCGGCGCCGTTCGCACCGTCGGCTCGCCCACGGTGAGTGGTTCCACCTTGCCGGTGCCCATTCCGCTCATCGGCGGCAGCCTCAACTTTGGTCCGTCGAAGGAATACACGGCGGCCATCTCGGTCTACGCGCCCAACAGCCCCATCGTGAGCTGGCCCGCAGAGCTCGGCGGCGCTCCCTCGCCGCAGCGGTACATGGTCCTGTCGTTGGAGGGCTCGGCGCTCGCCATCGTCGGGGGGTATTTCGCGTGGAAGCCCGTGGAGGAGATCCGCATCGGCGCGGGCCTCCAGGCGCTCGTCGGCTCCTTCGTCGCGAAGACGGTCTTCAACGCCAACCCCGGCGACCGGCTGCTCGGCGCACCGGAAGATCCGAACTACGACGCCACGGCGCAGCTCAAGGTCGGGCCCATCTTCGCTCCGAGCGCGAACTTTGGCGCCACCGTCGTGCCCGACAAGCACGTGCACCTCGGTCTCTCGGTGCAGTTGCCGTTCCTCGTGCGCTCGCCGGGGACGTTGTCCGTTCGCTTGCCGAGCGCGCCCGTCTTCGACAACGCGCGCCAAGAAGGCAAGGACGTACGCGTGAAGTTTAACCTTCCGTTCATTCTTCGCGCCGGCGTTGAGGTAAGGCCCGACGACGACCTTCGCATCGAGGCGGCTTACGTCCGCGAGTTCTGGTCGAGCCATCGCTCCATCGACCTCGAACCGGAGAACATCAAGCTCATCGGCGTCACGGGCTTTCCGAGCCCCTTCAGCGTCGCGGGCATTTCGCTCCCAAAGGGATACCAAGACACGCACTCGTTCCGCCTCGGCGGCGAACGGCGCTTCGCGCTCTCGGAGTCGGAGAAAACGATCTCGGGCCGTCTCGGCGTGATGTACGAGCCAACGGCGATCCCGAAGGAGTACCTTTCGGCGGTCGGCCTCGATGCCGACAAGGTCATCGTCGGCCTCGGCGGGAGCTTTCACCTCAGCGAGGCATGGCGCTTCGACGCCGTCGTGTCGCAGGTCTTCGCGGGCGAGGTGTCGGTTGATCCGGCGACGGCGAAGATCCCGCGCGTGAATCCCGTGAAGGGAAACCCGACGGAGTCGGAGGCCGTGAACGGCGGCACCTACAAGTTTGGCGCGACGGTGCTCGGCGTGGCCGGCAACTACCGTTTCTAGCGCGCTGGCTCGTCGGCGACCGGGTTCACGCTCCTTTACGCACCGGAAGACCCATGCGGTCCGCCACCAGGGAGGGGCATCGGCGATCCAGGTGGCCCGCGAAACTGACGGGCTTTCTGCGTGTTCATCACGGCATGTAGGTTGCTCTGCTCCAGGGCATGACCTCCTCCGCGCTTCGCCGCTCGTTTCAGCTCCTGGGGCTAGGCGCCCTGGCCGTGTTTCAGCTCGCCGCCTGCAGCAGCACCTCCGAAGCCGACTCGGAGGAGGACGCCGACGAGGGCGCCCTCAGCGTTCCCGAGTGCAACGGCCAGGCGGAGAAGGTGAAGGCGTCGCGCATGACGACGTGCGAGACCAAGAAGAAGGAGTCCTTGGCGAAGGTGGACCAGTGTTACGCGGCCGCCGACGTTCCTGTCGCCAACTTCCGGACGAGGGCCAAGGCCGCTGGCGACGCGCTCGAGCGCCTGAAGTCCGCGGAGGTCGACGGCTGCATCGCAACGGTTCAAGCGCGCCTGTGTGGCGATCTGGTCCCGTCGCTCAAAGAAGCGCTCAAGTCCACCGACCGTGGCGTCAGCGCCGCCGCCGAACGCTCTTGCGTGACCACGCGTCAAGCGGAGCTCGAGCGCTGCAACTCGCTCGCCGCGTTCGTGGACGAGAACGCAGACGCCGCCAAGGCGTACCGCAAAGAGTTCGGAACCATGGCCTGGACCCGGATTTTCGCCGACAAGGCCTTTGCTCTCGCGTCCTGCTGGCTCGGTGACTCAACCAACTCCGAATTCGGCAAGTGCAAGTCGGGCGCCGAGACCGCGAGCAAGGTGAAGTTTGACTCTTGCCGTCGCGCCTGCGGCACCAACGACTCCACGCCTCCCGGCGGCGCGTGCGTCCCCGACAAGTACGCCGACAAGGGCGTTGCCTGTGGCGAGATGGCGAAGGGCTTCTTTTCCGGTGCCTGCGACTGCTCGGCGGGCGCCGCCTGTCAGGAATACGACAAGCTCATCCAAAAGGATGGCAAGTCGTGCACGCTCGAGACCGACAGCGAATACAAGATCTACGTCGTTCGCGTCGGCGCCGAGAAGGCGACCGGCAAGGCCGTCGTCCGCGCCGATTGCCTCCCCGCGAAGGACGTCGTCGGGTTCGGAAGAGCGCCTGACGAGAAGCGGGAGCTGCGAAGCGCCCTACCGCAAACCGTGACGCTTCATCTTCTCGATGAGCGTCATGCGGGAGATCCCGAGACGACGTGCGGCTTCCGACTGGTTGCCGCCCGTCTCCTCGAGCGCGCGTTCGAGGACGCCCCGTTCGAAGGCGCTCATCTGCTGGCGGAACGTGCTGGCATCGGCCGGCGCTCGCGCCATCGAGCTTGATGGTCCGCCCTTGTGCTCCTCGAGCATGCCGAGCGCGCGCTCATCGAGGACGCTGCCCGGCTCCGCGAGCGCGAGGAGTCGCGCCACGGCGTTCTCGAGCTCGCGCACATTGCCGGGCCACGGCCTCGATGCGAGCGCGCTCAGAAGCACCGGTGCAAAGGTCACGTCGGTTAGTTCGAATCGTGCGGCGTAGCGCTGTCGAAAGACCTCCGTGAGCAGAGGAATGTCGCTGGTTCGCTCACGAAGCGGGGGCATCGTGAGCTCAACGACGGCGAGTCGGTAAAGCAGGTCCTCGCGAAAGCGGCCGGTGACTACGTCGCTGCGCAGATCGCGGTGCGTGCACGCGACGACCCGCACGTCGACGGCGACGGGGCGTAACGCTCCGAGCGGCTGCACCTCACGTTCTTGGAGGACGCGAAGGAGCTTCCCTTGAACGGACAACGGCAGCTCGCCGACTTCGTCGAGCACCAGCGTGCCCCCGTGCGCTTGGCGGAAGTAGCCAGGGCGAGCGGAGGTGGCGCCCGTGAAGGCGCCGCGCTCGTGACCGAACAACTCTGCCTCGGCGAGGTTCTCGCTGAGGGCCGCGCAATTGAAGCGAACGCAAGGTCCTCTGTGACGAGAGCTCGCCGCGTGAAGCACCGACGCGAGGAGCTCCTTGCCCGTGCCTGTCTCCCCGCGCACGAGGACGGTGACGTCGCGTCGACCGACGCGCTGCGCGTCGCGGAGAACGTGTCGGAACGCGGGGCTTTGACCGACGAAGGGTTTTCCGAGAACGCGCGCCGCGGCGAGCTCGCACGCGGAACGACGTAGGGCGCGCGCTTCGAGAGCGCGCGTCACGCTTACGCGCAGCTCGTCGATGCCGAAAGGCTTCGTGAGGTAGTCGTAGGCCCCCTCCTTGAGTGCCTGCACGGCGACCCGCTCGCTGCCGCGCGCCGTGAGCATGATCACCGGCAGCTCGGGCTCCACCTTCCTGATCGCGCCGAGGACCGCGAAGCCGTCCATCTCGGGCATGACCAGATCGGTGATGAGGACATCGGCGTCGCCGGCTTGCGCGATGGCCTCCTGGCCCGTGGCGACGGAGACCACGTCCACTGGAAGCACGCTGAGCGCTTCGCCGAGGGCGAAACGGATGGCGGCGTCGTCGTCGCAAATGAGAACCGTGGGCATCGGGGAGGCTAGCGTACCGCGAGCGGCGACTATTCTGGGCTACGCGCCGTTTCGAGGAATCCTCAGCGTCGCCGTCGTGCCTTGTCCCACGCGGCTCGCGAACTCGAGCCCTCCGCCGTGTTGTTCCGCTACGCGTCGAGCCATGGCGACGCCCAGCCCTGTGCCTCCCGTGCGCCGCGAGAAAAAGGGCGTCCCCACCTTCGCGAGCGTCGCCTCATCCATGCCGCAGCCCGTGTCCTCCACCACGACGGAAAGCGTCCCCCCGGCGTCGACCGTGTGCGAGAGCGTCACGGTCCCGCCCGCTGGCGTCGCGTCGAGCGCATTGAGCACAAGGTTCACGACGGCCTCGCGGAAGCGTCGCTCGTCGAGGTGGAAGGTGACGCCGTCGGAGGGCACGCCTCTCAGCGAGACGCTCGCGCGCTCTGCGCGAGCCTCGAGGATCGCCACGAGGCCCGCCAGCAACTCGCCTACGCATGCGGGGGTTCGTTCGAGCGCGGTGCTCGGGCGCGTCATCGCGCCGTAACCGTCGATGATCTCCTGAAGGCGTGCGACCTCTCCCCGCGTCACCTCCAGGCGTCGATCGAAGCGGTCGTCACGCGTCTCGCGCATGACGTCCACCAGCGCCCGAATGGCCGCCAAAGGGTTCTTCAGTTCATGCGCTACGCGCGAGCCCAGCTCTTCGAGGTCACGCGTGCGGCTCTCGGCGGCGCGAGCCACTTCATCGCCCGCGAGCAAGAGCGCCTCGCCGGCTCGCGCGTGGGCGGCCGTGAGGCTCGCGACGCCCACACGCAAGAGCAAGCTCGCGTCGAGGACCGCGGCGGCGAGGACCCAGCGTCGCGGCACGTCGGGGACCGTGAACGACTCGAGCGGCGCTACGAGAAATAGCGCCACGAACGCGCCCAGGTAGGCGAGGAGCCGGCGGCTGAAGGGCGATGCGCCGAACGCCGCGAAGCCGACGCCCAAGGGGGCGAAGAGCATCGGCAATACAGGGCTCGCGAGGCCCCCCGTGAAGGTGCAGGCCAGGCCCAGCGCCGTGAGGGTCGCGAAGAGCGAGCGCTCAAGAGCCCTGCCGTCGACCAACTGCCGCGCGGCACGGGCTCGTTCGAGGAAGAAGAACGCGATGGCGATGGTGCCCAGGCATGAGAGCCCTGCGAGCTGGCGCCGCTCGACGCCGAACCAAGCGAACGTCGCCACGGCGAACAGCAGGAATGGGAGGACGATGACTGGGCGCGCTCTCAGAAACTCCGACGCCACGATGCGGACGCGGCGCTCGGCGGCCCGGCGCGAATCCTCCAGCGCAGCGACGCTCCCCAGCGCGGGGCGTCTTGGTGACGCGTCGTCCAACACCCGGTCCAACACTCCAGTACCCAGAGTTCCTTCGCAAGGTCGAGGCCAGCGCATGGCGCGCGCGTTTGCGCGAGCGAGGCGTGACGGGCTGTAAGGTACACCGGGCAGGGGCCGGCGAGGGTGTCAGGGATTCCGTACAGCTCCGGCGCCGCGGCGCGCGATTCACCGCTGCCAGGCCGAACGCATGGCTCGGGCACGGCGGATGCTGCGGGCCCGGGGCATGGTCTCCATCGTCGGCGTCTCCGCGGTCGCTCTCGCTCTCTTGCTCGTGGCGCTCGTTTCCTTGGCAATCGGTGCGGCGGCGCGAAGGGCAGGGGGGCGCGCCACCGAGGCGTCGCGATCGGCGCTCTGGGCCGGCGGCGGCATGGCTCTGTGGCTCGCGGTCACGGCGGCCGTCGCGTCGACGGGCTTCTTCACGGCGTGGGATGCGCGCCCGCCGCGCCTGGTGTTCGCGCCGCTGACGGCGCTCTTCCTCGTCGTGGTCGCCTCGCGCACCGAGGCCTTTCGGCGCGCGCTCCGAGGCGCACCACTCACGTGGCCGGTGCTCCTCCACACCATGCGCGTTCCCATCGAGCTGGGTCTGTGGGCGCTCTGCGTCGCCGGCGAGCTCCCCAAGCAGATGACCTTCGAGGGTCGCAACTTCGACGTGCTCGTAGGCCTCACGGCGCCGCTGGTAGCCCTCTTGGTCGCACGTGGCACATGGGGCGCGCGCGCCCTTTTGGCTTGGAACCTCGCGTCGCTCGCGCTGCTCGTCAACATCGTCGCCATCGCCATCACGTCGATACCGGGGCCGCTCCACCTCGATTGGCCCGGCGTGCCCAACACCATCGTGGCCCGGTGGCCTTTCGTGTGGCTGCCCGCGTTCTTCGTGCCGCTGGCGGTCTTCGGACACGTGATCTCGCTGCGTCAGCTCGCGGCGCTGCGCCGAGCGCGGGTGGGCGCCCGTTGAGGTCGTCGGGGCGCGTGTATGGTACATAGACGGGGATGGCGACCCGCAAAGCGAAGACGAAGGCCCCCGCACGGAAGACGCGCGTCCCGACGAAGCCTGTGGCCGAGGGCGCCTCCTCGAATGCGAGGTCCAAGAAGGTCGCCTCGCCCTCCTTCGCGTCGGTCGTTCGAGCGACCATGAGCGAGCTCCACCCGGCGTACCGCTTTCTCGACACGACGGGCGGTTCCGGCCCCCTTGTGCGCTTCGAGCGACCGTCCAAGTCCGTTGTCGAACACGTGGTCTTTCAAAAAGGACTCCACGGTGCGTCATGGTTTCGCGTGAACCTCTTCCCCTCGTTCGCGGGGCCCGGCGCCATGGGCGAGCGAGAGCACACGCTCAACGATGGAACCTCGCTGGGGCCCGACGTTTACTGGAAGGACTCGGCCGAACTCCAAGCGGCGCTACGCGACGCGTGCGCGCGCCTCGAGGCGAAGGCGAAGACATTCTTCGGGCCCTTCGAGAAGAACGCCTCGCGCTACACGAAGCTCTTCGGCGCTCTGCCCGGTCACTACACAGCGTGGATGAAGGCTGTCGGTGACAAGTTGCCCTCGGAGCAGTTTCGCGGCGAGACGAAGATCGAGGCCTTCGACTCGTTCTTCCAGTGGCTCGGAGCCAAGAAGCTGACCACTGGCCTCCCCGGGGATCTCGAGACCTCTATGTGGAGGTTTTGGCACGAGGCCCGCCCCATGCGCGAGTCCGACTACGACAAGGACGACTACTACTACTGCACGCGCTGCCCCGCCTTCGTTCGCCGCGCACGCGCGAAGCTCGTGAAGCACCCCGTGAAGGGCTTCGGTACGCACTACGCGCTTGTCTGCGGGAAGCACTGAGAGTCCGCCCGCGCCCGCGTCTCGCCAAATGAGCTACCCTCGCGCCCATCGCGAGGTCTCCATGTCCGAGTCGATCACGCTCTACGGTTTCGGTGACAACGATCGCAGCGGCAAGGTGCGCTGGGTGGCGGCCGAGCTCGGCCTCGACGTGGACGAACGCCCCGTCGGCTTCGGAGCGCACCGTTCGCCTCCGTACACGGACCTGAACGCTTTCGCTCAAGTGCCGACCGTCGTATTTCGCGGCGCGACGTACCTCGAGAGTACGGCCATCTGCCACGTGCTCGCAGAGGCCTTCGACACGCCGAAGCTCTGGGTTGGTCGCGGCGAGCCCGAGCGTGCCGCATACCTCTTCTGGCTCTCCGCATTCGGCGAGCTCGTCGAGGGTAGGCTCGTGGAAGCCGCCATCAGCAAGGCCGGCATCGTCGGCCCCGAATACTTCGACCTGCACGAGCGCGCGCTCCGCTTCAAGCTCGGCGTCCTCGCGAAACGGCTCCCCAAGGAGGGCTACTTGGTCGGCCCTGCGTTCACCGTCGCCGACGTGCTCGCGGGCTACAGCCTTCGCTTGGCGGTCCGCTGTGATCTCCTTGCGCGCGATGAGGTCGAGCCCTACTTCGCTCGCCTCGTCGAACGCGACGGTGCGAAGAAGAGTCGCATCTTCGCGAGCCTCGGGTGACCGCGCCCCGCTTCGGAGCGACGCGGCCGTGACTCGGACCTCGACCCTGCGTGGCAACACGCGCGCTCGCACCCGGGCTTGGCCGCGGTCCCGCCAGCTCCACCGCCCGCCGGGTTGGGAGGTGTTTTGCGGGCTGTGCCGTCGAGGGTGGCACTAGACGGTGGATCGGGCGCGTCAAGCGCTGCCCGAGGTTGCCTCGCATCGGTGGGCAACACCAAAGAATCGTGCGCCGTGCCCGCTGGCCTGCGTCGTGCACTCCTGAGCGTATGCGGAAAGGACGCTTGGCATGTTTCCTTGCGGCGTGGGTGCCCCTCGTCGCCTGCGGCGGTGACGACGGAGCGTCGGCTGTCGCCGAGGGCGCCCTTGGTCGTGCCCCGGAAGCGACCCTCACGTTCGATGGAAGCCACAAGGAGTCGGCTTCCGCGCCCCTCAAGGCAGGCTCACGCGTGCGGATTCAATATGCGCCGGAGCGACTACCCTCCTGCCGCAGCGGCTTCAACGACGGCTCGCCGGCTTGGGTCATCACGGGGTACGCGAGCCTGAACGGCGGCGAAGCTCAGTCGTTCCACGTGGCGGGCCACAACGCCCGCGGCGGTTCCGTCTCCGAGTTGCCCGTGGTCGACGTTCCGACGGGCGGTGATCTCGCCATGTGGTTCCAGGTTAGCGACCGTTACGGATGCTCCGCGTACGACTCGAACTACGGACAGAACTTTCATTTCTCTGTGTCGGGCGGTGCGCCGACGCCGCCCCAAGTTCGCGCTCACGCGACCTTCGGTCCGAGCGGACCGGTTCAGGTTGCCGGCGCATTGGTCGCGGGCGACTTGCTCGAACTCTCCTACGACCCGGCCCGATTGCCGGCTTGCCGCGGGGGCCTGCCCAACGGGCTCCCGGCATGGACCATCACCGGCTTCGCCATGTCGAACGGTGGGACACCGCGGCCGTTTCACGTCGCCGGCTTCAACCCCATCGGCGGGGCGGCGACCAGCCCGGTGCGCGTGCCGCTCACGGCCGCGGGAGACCTTGCGCTCTGGTTCCAAGTCACCAGCGCCTTCGGCTGCTCTGAATATGACTCGAACGGCAGCCAGAACTATGTGCTCCACGTTGACGCTCGTTGAGGCGCGGGATGGACGCGACGTGGTCACGGCGCGGTCGTGGCTCGGCAGCGAGGCTTGTGGCGCATGACATGACGTCACCGTGCACGAGCGATGCACGGTCGCAAGTTGAGCGCCGCCTTTCCGGCCTTCTCGAACCGCGTTACCTTGCACGCGCAGCGAAGGAGACCCCGCGAATGGCCCGCCTATCGATCGCGCCGATGTTGAGCGCGCTTTTTCTCGTCGGTTGCGCATCGTCTCGACCGGAGCCGAACGCGCCAACCTCACACCATGGCGGCTCGCCCAGCCCAGTGAGCCCTGCCGCGGGCGCGAGCGAACCCTTCCGCGCCCTCGCCATCCCCGCCGCTCTCGTGCCGGGCGCCGACCGTCAGGTGAACGTTCTCTTCGAGGCGGGCCACGTGAAGATCGTCGCGATCCGCCTCCGGAACGGCGTGGACCTGCCGGAGCACGCGACTCCCGTGCCGGCGATCATCCAAGCGGCATCGGGGGCCGGGACCGTGGTGCTCGGCGCGGCGCGCGTGCACATCGATCCCGGAAAGTTCGTCACGCTGGCGCCGGGGGTCCCTCATTCGGTGATCCCCGATCCGGGCGCCGACCTCGTCCTGCTTGTCCATCACCTGCGGGGCGCCGCCGCCGCCGCTCAATAGGCCGCTACTAGCTGCCTCGCTCGGCTCAGAGCTCATCGGCCGCACCAAAGTCGCCGACCTAACCCCGACACTCTGAATTCGACTCGCCCCGCGACGAGCGAGGGGCGAACTCGAACCTGCGTCGATTCCACAGGTTGGTGTCCCGGAGTCTCGTTCTCGTTTTCCGTACTCGACGCATCAAAATCGATAGGTCGAGGTACTAGCGGGGCTTCGTCACCGTCAGCCATACCTCGTTGCGACGCAGGAACCAGGGAACGAACGGTGGATCGTAGCGATTCACCTCCGGAGGGCTTTCAGCCACGAGCCCTTGCGTCGGGAGCCACTCGCGGAGCGCGTTGGTCTGCTTGTCGATGTTTGCGTCGGTCCATCGACCGCTGAATCGAACGACCGCTACGTCGCGCGGGCCGATGGCGCGCAAGACGACGCGGGGGTCCTCGGGCTCAGGGAGCGTGGCGAGGCTCTCGCCGTCGGGCATCGTGAACGAGATGACCCACGCGTCGCCGTCGAGCCGCTGGCCGACGGGCGCGGTCATTGCGATCTTGCTGCTTGGCTCCGCGTCGCGCTGCGCGACGGGGGCCGTCATTGCGATCTTGGTCTGCGTCCGATTCTTCCCAGAGATGTAGCCGAAGAGGCGCCGAAAGGCGTCGTTGCCCGCGTCGCCGAACGTCCCCGACACGCGCGTTTCCGCGACGACGCGCGGGCCGTAGTGACGCACCTCAAAGGCGCCGTGGCGGCTGGTCGTTGTGTGCTTTGCCTCTTCGACGTTGCCCACGGCGGCGCACCCAGCGGCAAACGTAACGATGGCCGCAAGGTGCAGGGTCGTTCGCGTCGCCGCCACGAGGTGAACGTGGGGACGCTTTCCGATTTGGCAATGGCCAGTTCCCTCGCGAGGACGCCGCGCGACGCCGCCTGGTTCGACGCTTCTCATGCCTGCCCGGTTGCCGAGGTCCGCCTCGATGAGGCATCGCCTCGGCGGTCGCTGGAGCCAAAGATCGCTTCGATGGCCCTCTGTCGGAAAGCGAAGATCGAAGCGAGCTGCCGGTCGACGAAGAGCAGCCGCGCAAGATCACCCAGCGGGCCAAAGGGGACCTCGTATTCCACGGAATCGCGCAGGAGGGTCCCGCCGGGCGCCTCGATGAACTCGTGGGTGTGACGCCAAAGGCGATAGGGTCCCTTGAGCTGGACGTCCACGAAGCGCACTTCCGGCTCGAAGACCTCGATGAGCGTGCGCCAGTGGAGACCGATGCCGAACAGCGCGATCTTGTAGTCGATGAGCGCGCCGGCGCGCATGTCGATGGGGAGCGCCGTCTCGATCTGGAAGCGTAGGGAGGTCGGCGTAAGCCTTTCGGGGTTCGCGGCGTCGGCGAAGAATGGGAAGACCTCGGCCCTCGGCCGCGGCACGAACTGCTCGCGTTCGAGTTTCCTTCTCACGGGTGGACCGCTTGCCCATAGGGCGCTGCGCTGCGGAGCGGATGCCACGTGTCGGTCATGTTGCCCTCCGCATCAGCATCGAGATGGCCTCGTCCATTTCGCCCCAAGTGCCAACGATGCGAACGGACGCGTCACGGAGCCCCAGCTCGGCTCCGCCAGCGCCCCCAAGCCAAACGCTCACGCGTCGCGGAAGCTCCTCCAGCATCCACCGAACGTGGCCTCTCGCTGCCTTTAGGTCCGACGCTTGGGTGATCAAGAGGCCGACGGCGTCGACATCGTGACCGCGTGCGGCCTTGACGATTTGCTCCGCTGGCGTGTCTACGCCGAGCAGAATGGGGGTGACCTGGCTCGCCGCCAGGTAGGTCTCGGCCATGGCGAGACCGAGGCCGTGACGCTCGTTTGGCAACGTGGCGAGCAAGACGCGGGGAGCGCCCGGGCGATCCTCATAGGCAGAAGCCAGCACGCGAAGCTGACTGAACAAGCACTCGCTCACCATGTGCTCGTGACGCACTTCGAGCTTTCCGTCAGCCCAAAGCTCGCCGATCCGGAGGCAAAGTGGATGCGCCACCTCAACGAGGAAGCGCTTGGGTCCGAGCGTCAACGCGGCTTGGCGCAGCTGAGCGCGCAGCAGCGCGAGCTCGTCTCCACCAAGCGCGGCGAGGAGCGTGGCGACAGTCGGCGTTGAGCCCCCGCTGCGGGAAGGGACGTGCGACGCGACGGCGACCAGCTTCAAGAGCTCTTCGCGTGGCTTTCCGACGATCTCGCCGGGACGGTAGCCCTGCTCCAGCGCCCTGGTGATGAGCTTCAGGGCCTCGACGTCGGACTCGGAGTAGACCCGGCTCCCCCCGTCTGTGCGCTCGGGTCGAGGAAAACCGTAGCGCCTCTCCCACATGCGCAGGGTGCCGAGCTCAATCGCCGTGAGCCTCGACGTGACACGGATGGAGTAGCGCGCCTGGCGCTCGCCGGCCGTGTCGGAAGCGGCGGTACGGGCAGGCGCTCTGGCTCCGCGCGACGGAGGCGTTCTCGGGGGGCGAGCCACGGGTGGACTATAGAACTGCACAAAAACTAGTCAACGGCGCCAATAGGCGAAACTACAGCTCAACTATTGGCAGAAATGAGGACGACTAGAGTTGACAAAAGTTGTACAAAACCCAGAGACCCGGCACACCCTTCGCGGAGGCTCTCATGAACAAGTTCTTCACCGTTCCGTCCGTTCTTCTCTCCCTTCTCGTCGCTGCCTGCGGGGGCGCGTCCAACGCTGAGCCGACGTCGAACACGGCGGCGACCGTTTCGAGCAAGTCAGACATCGTCGACACCGCGGTCGGGGCCGGCTCGTTCAAGACCCTCGCCGCGGCGCTCAAGGCCGCCGACCTCGTGGACACGCTAAAGGGACCGGGACCTTTCACGGTCTTCGCTCCGACCGATGAGGCGTTTGCGAAGTTGCCCGCGGGCACACTCGAGAGCCTCCTCAAGCCCGAGAACAAAGCGAAGCTTCAGGGGATCCTGACCTATCACGTCGTCTCAGGCAGCGTGAGCTCCGGCAAGGTTGTAGCGCTGAACGCTGCAAAGACGGTCCAGGGCTCGGACGTGAAGATCTCCCAGAATGCAGGAGCCGTCATGATCAACGGCGCCAAAGTCGTGAAGGCGGATATCGCGTGCTCCAACGGCGTCATTCACGTCGTCGACGCGGTCCTTCTTCCTCAGTGACCGCGGTGCTCATCGCGCCCGCACGGGCAGCTTGAGCTCATCGGGGCGCGCTGCGCCCCGAACGAGCGAATTCGCTCGCGTGAGCTCCGTGTGCGAGCTGCAGGCTCTTGCGATGATCCCTGGCCGCTCCGCTGCGACAGGGGAGGCGGATGGGCGTGAGCCGTGCGGCGAATGAGGACCGTTCGGCCGGCGCGCGATGCGGTCGCTACTGCACCGTGACCATGCGGATCGCTTTGAGCGAACCGTTGACGAACACGGAGATGTACGCAGGGCCCACCGACGCCATCTTGTAGCTGTCGAAGTAGACAACGCGTTGGCTGTAGCGTCCGTCGGGCGTCCAGTAGGAGTTCTTGATGTCGCCGCCGATCGTCGTGACGCGCACGTGCACTTCGTCACCCGAACGAAGGGCTGCCGAGAATCCCACGTGCAGCCACTGATTCTTGGCCACCGTGGTCGGGTTCGGCGACGGGTCCTTGATGGATGCCACGCTCAGTCCGCCATTTTCGTTTCCCGTGGCGCGGAGCATGACGTCCAAGATGCCGGACTTCTCGTAAGACGATGGGGCGACCTGCCACATGCCGTGTTGCGCCGGCTCAATCCACGCGTTGTCGCAGTCGTGCACTTCGAAGTGGAGGTGCGGGTGCGTGGAGCATCCGGCGCTGCCGACGATGCCGAGCGCTTGACCCGTGGTGACCATGTCGTTCACTTTGACGGAGGCGGAGCCCTTCTTGATGTGCCCGTAGTACGAGACGAACCCGTTCGCGTGTTCGACGAGGACGTAGTTCCACGTGCCCGTGCAAGATGTGTTGCGATCGAAATGTGCGTCGTCGACCTCGATGACCTTGCCCGGCGCGGCCGCGCGCGCGGGGACCGCGTTCGTGTCCATCTCGCGAAATGAACCCACGCAGATGTCATAGCCGCGGTGGCCGTCGTAGTTGATCGCGGCCGGACCGACGCCACCCTTGTAGTCCTTCTTGCCCGATGAGCTATCGAGGTCCGTGTAGTTGCTCGTGGCCCACACCTTGGCGGCATCGCCGGCGAGGGGCCACGCGAACTTCAGATCTTGCGCCTTGCAGGAGCGCGTTGCCGCGACCACGCGCTTGGCCGCCTTCGTGATGACGGGCCTCAACTGCTCCACCTCCTCGAGGGCCACCGCCGTCGGCACGCGCTTCACCGCGTCGGTCGGCTTGAGCTTGGCGGCGGCGGGCACCGTCTGTAGCGACGCGATGCCGATCATCGACGGGGGATCGTCGGTGGTCGCGGCGGCGACGACGGGCGCGGCGGGGCGAGCCGGCGCCGCCACCGGCGCGGGGCCCACGGCGGGCTTCGCCACAGGGGGCGCCGCGGAGGCGGGCGCGATGGCGAACGAAGCGGCGAAGAACGAAAAGGCGAGGGATGTG
>JADJCA010000021.1 GCA_016703425.1 Myxococcales bacterium | reverse complement strand
GTCGCGCTGCTCTTCCGCACCGCCGTCGCCCGCGCGCGAACCGCGGAGGTCGTCTCTCGCCAACGCACCCGCTCTGTCCTCCGGGGCGGCCATGACGCTTCGCGAATGCTACCCGAGCGCCCGACGCGGCTACGCGCTAGCCACTACCCCAGCGCGCCGACAGCATTCGCGGCAGCACTGAGTCGGAACGTGAGATCCCATGCGCCTGCGGTTCCGTTGGCGGTGAGCTTCCATCGAACCCATCGAGCCAAGGGTATCGTCGGGTTCTGCTGAAGCAAGACCTTCGTGATGGTCGGAGTCGTTGAGGCGGATGCGGCCGTCAATGTGGAGCCGGTCACCATGGGGCGGAAGAGGTTCTCGTCCCTCATGGGCGCGGTCTCGTAGTCGAGGATGACGCTGGTGCCGCCCGTCGGCACGAGCGTGCATTCGCGCACTTCGAGCCAGAAGACGATGTCCTGGTAGGGCTGGAGGCTCACCCAGTTGGCCTCGCTCTGCACGACGACGAGCCCGCTCGTGCCGGTGCCGCGAATGGTGATCCAATCCTGAAGAAGAAATCCGTACATGGTCTCCCTGTTCCTTTCTCTGCTCTTCGTCTCTTGTTTCGTGGGTCTTGTGCGCGACGCTCAACTGGCGGACATCGTGATGCGGAAGCACACCTCCCAGGCCCCGGCGGTGCCGTTGAGGGTCCAGCGCAAGTAGCTCGCGAGCGGCGGCCCGTACGTCGCATGCGCGAACGCGGTCTGCACGATGGTCGTCGTGCCCACGAGCGGCACCAAGTCGAGCGCCCCTTCGTATTGAAGCGGCTTCCAGAACTTCTCGAAGGGCGCCGGCGCGGTCTCGAAGATGAGGTAGAGCCGCGGCGCGCTGCAGTAGCGAACGTCGATGAAGAACTGCGCGTTCTCGAACTCGCCGGTCTGAAGCCAGTCGGTCGAGCTCTGCGAGACGATGCCGCTGGCGCTCGAGTCGCGCACGGTGATCCAATCTTGAAGAACGGCGCTGTGCATCGAGGTCTCCAGTGTGGTTCGGTGCGGCGTGGTTTGTTCGGCGGCCGCGCTCAGCGGCGGTAGGCCATGACGCTGAGGCGAAAGGTCACGTCCCACACCGACCCGACGTCCGAGTAGACGCGCCACCGCACCCAACGGGCGACCGCGATAGCGGGGTTCGTGTAGAGCGAAATGGGCGTGACGAGCGGCGTGGTCGTCGTCGGCATGGCGAAGCTCGCGAGCTCCTGGAACATCGCGCCTTCGCGCAAGGGCGCGGTGTCGTACTTCATCTGCGGCGCGCCAACCTTCCTCGATACCTCGAGGAAGAACGTGAGCTCGCTCGCGTGGGCGAGATCGAGCCACGCGGCGGACGGCTGCGAGACGATGGTCGAGGCAGCGGTCGCGTCACCGCTGAGCGAGACCCAGTCTTGGAGGAGATAGGTGTTCATCAGATTCCGTAGAAGTCGCGTTGGTAAGCCTCGACGCGAAGGCGGTCCGCGTCGGCGATGGCGTTGCCCACGACGATGAGCTCCGAGATGAAGCCGTTCCAGGGCTCGGGGACCGCCTGCGTGTTGGTGCCGACTTGAAAGCCCGCGGTGCCCGTCTCGGTGGCCTGGCCGAGCCCCGAAATCGAGAGCGCGCTGGCGTTGAGCCAAACCGAGGGGTTGCCCGAGCCGGTGTATCGGTGGCAACTCTTGAAGCCCAAGGCGCTCGATTCCGTTGTGGGCAACGTGCTCGGTGTGGCGACGGAGTTGTTGCCGCCGCTGTTGCTGTAGACGTACGTGTTCGAGAGGAAGAACATGCTCGCCGAGTACGTGAGGCTCCGGCGCAGCGTGAAGAACGAGCCGTTGCCTCCCTTGGCCACGAGCAAGACCGAATACGCCGAGCCCGCGAGACCGAGGCTCGTCACCGTGTTCTCGAGGAACTTGCCGCCGGCGAAATCGATGGTGGGCTTGCCGCCCACGCCATTGCCCGCGAACACCGGCCGGCTGCCGCTCACCGATTGGGAGACGTGGTTGCCGTTGCCCGATTGGTCCTTCCAGTCGGTCACGTTGGCGCCGCTGAGCACGACGCCCTGATCGGCGCGAAGCCAAAGGAGCAAGCCCGGGAGCGCGAGGGGCGAAAACGCGTTGCGATTGCCCTCGCCGAAGCTCACGTAGACGCGGAACGTCACGTCCCACGTGCCGGCCACGCTGCCCGCGAGCTTCCATCGCAAGAACCTCGCGAGCGGAACGCCGCCGGCGGCGTTCATGAGCACCTTGCGGACTTGCACCTTCGACGAGACAGCCGTGAGCGCCATCGTCTCCATGGCCACGAAGAGCGACTCTTGCTTCGCCGGCGCGGTCTCGAACGACAGGCTCACGAAGCCCGAGCCCGGGAGCGTCAGCTCGAGGATCTCGATCCAAAAGACCGCGTCGCCGTACGCCGTGAGGTCGAGCCAATCGACCTCCGACTGCACGACGGGCGTCGTGCCGCTACCGCGTATCGTGATGACGTCTTGCATCAAGAGCGAACGCATCAATCCCTCAGCGAAGTGCAGGTGAAAAGGCGGGGAAAACTTGGTGGAGGAAGCGCTGAGCGAGGCTCAGGGCGAGAGGCGCGCCGCGTGGGCGGCGAGGTGCACTTGGAACGTGACCGACCAAACCGACGACGCGCCGCTCATCGAGACGCGCCATCGCAGAAAGCGCGCGAGCGGGATCTGCCCGACGAGTGGCGCGTTCAGGAGGTTTCTCACGGTCGAAACGCCAACGGCGAGGGGCACGCTCGTCTGATTGCCGCCGGTGGGCGAAAACAAGAGCTCGTCTTTGGCAGGCGCCGTCTCGAGCACGAGCGCGGGACTCGCAGCGCCGCCCGCCGTGAGCTCCTTGACCTCCACCCACGCCACGAAGTCCTCGAAGGCTGACAGGTCGAGCGCATCGTCATCGCCCTGCGCGAGGCTGGTCGTGGTGGACGTTCCCTTGATGGTCGTCCATGGCTGCAAAAGTATCCCGTGCATGTCTCTCCCCGCCCTCAGTCCCGTGAACGTGCCCGTGCCCGTGGTCGTGCCCGATCTCTCTTCTCTCTCTTCTCTCTGTCCGCGCGCCCTAAGCGCCCGGCGCTCGCATCGCCGCGAGCATCTGCGCCATCTGCGTCGGGCTCTCGAAGGCGTCGCTTCCGCGTGTGATCCGGTGCTCCGACGTCGTCGGGTTCAAGCAAACGAACACGCGAAAGGTGAGCGCCCAGTTGGCGCTCGGCGTTTGGGTCACCACCGACCAGCGTAAGAACCTCGCGAGCGGCACCAGCGCGCCGATCACCTGCCGAGCGCGCGACACAGCCACGAAGACTCCGCCGGTTCCTACCGACGTCTGCGTGACCGGTTGGAAGAGGTTCTCGTCGGCCGTCGGGGACGTTTCCAGATCGATACGAAACGCGGCTTCCGTGTTCGCTTGGGACACATGAATCCACGCGGTCATGTCGCGGACGCCCTCGAGCGTGAGCCAGTCGGACTCCGTCTGGCGCACGACCGTCGTGGCGGTGGTGCCCCGCAGCGTGAGGTAGTCCTGAAGCAGGTGCGCAATCACGAGGCCGACAAGAGCAACGGCCATGCCGCCGACCACGCGCCGCGAACGTCAATGAATCCGCGATGTGACCAAAGGGAGTTGCACCATCGATGGTGCACATCAATGGTGCAACTCGGAGCGTAAGCGCCGGTTTCTCTTTTTTTTTTCGCGCATCTATCGATAGCGTTTCGAGGTGCACCACGTGGTGCACCTCGATGGTGCAACTCGATCGAGCGGGGGCGGACGATGCGCATTTTGCTGGTCGAAGACGAGGCGAACCTGCGTGGTGCGTTGAGGCGCGCGTTTTGGAAGCGTGGCTTTGAGGTGACCGAGGCGGCCTCGGTCAGCGAGGCCCGAGCCGCACTCGACCGGGTAGAGAGCGTCGCCGTCGCGCTCATCGACTTGCGGCTCGATCCAAAGAACCCAAGCGATCGGTCCGGGCTCGACTTGGTCCGGTGGCTTCGAGCCACTCACGGGCCTCCGGCGATCGTTCACACCGGCTGCAGCGATCCGGATCTCGGCGCGGTCTGCCGAGGAGCCGGCGCCGAGCTGGTCGTCGAGAAGGGCCGTCAGGACACCGACGCGTTGGCCGATTTGCTTCGCGCCCTAGTCGAGCGCTCGCCGTCGCCGCCTCCCGTGTCCCATGGGCTCATCGGCTCGAGTCGCGCGATGGCGGTCTTGAGGACGCGGATTCGCCAAGTGGCCCAGCGGCCAGAGCCGGTCTTGCTCATCGGCGAAACAGGCGTCGGCAAGAACTGCGTCGCGCGCGCCATTCACGCAGCGTCGGGTCTCGGTGGCGAGCTCTCCGAGCTGGATCTCGGGACGCTCTCGCCGTCGACCTTCGAGGATGCGCTCTTCGGCCACGAGCGCGGCGCCTTCACGGGCGCCGACGAACTGCGGCCGGGCCCCTTCGAGGTCGCGGCCAACGGCACAATTCTGCTCGATGAGATCGGGACCGTTCCGCTCGCGCTCCAACCACGGCTCCTCCGCGTCCTTCAAGAGCGCAAGGTGCGCCGCATGGGAAGCTCCCAAGACCTCGACGTGCACGCCCGCGTGGTGGCCGCGACCAACATCGAGCTGTCGCGCGAGGTGGAGCGGGGAGCCTTTCGTGCGGACCTCTTGTATCGCCTCGCCGTCTACCAGCTCTACGTGCCCCCGCTTCGCGATCGGCGCGAAGACGTGCGCGAACTCGCGGCTACGTTTGCGGCGCGCCGCTCTCGGGCTCTCGCGGAAGACGTCGTTCAATGGCTCGCGTCGCGCGATTACCCCGGCAACGTGCGCCAACTCGAGCGCGACGTCGCGCGCCTGGTGACCTTCGACGCGGCCCATGACGTCGCCGCGGCGCAGGCCGGCGTTGGCAGAGTCGGACTCGGCGCGTCCGTCGTCGCCTCCGCGGTCTCGGTGTCGCCGACGGGCCGACGCGACAGCGCGCGCGCGCCTCCGAAGCGCTCACCGCCGCGGAGGGAAACCAGTCGCAAGCCGCGAAGCGACTCGGCGTCCATCGCAACACCCTGGCCCGCTGGCTTCGCGACGAAGGGGACTAGCGTCGCTCCAACGTGCCACTCAAGCTGGAGAGCCCATGGCAGACAGCCCTGCTCTCAAGCTCGCGCATGTTCGTCCCGTGCGGCCCGCCGACTTTCCGTCGGCCGAGCCATGGGAGGAGCACTTGGGACAGTCGCAGCGGCACCTGGAACTCTGCTTCCTGCTCTTCGCCCTCTTGAAGCGGCTGGTCGCACCGGAGCACTCGTGCGGGGCCGATCAGTTCGTCTACTGGAACGCCCGGACCAACCGCAGGCAGCTCGCGCCCGACGGCTTCGTGAAGTTGGGCGTCGCGCACGAGGCGTTCAATTCGTGGAAGACCTGGGAGAAGGGGATCCCCGAACTCGCGGTGGAGATCTTGAGCCCGTCTGACACGCCGGAGCGGTGGACCTTCGAAGAGAAGCTCGAGCGCTACCACGAGCTCGGAGTGCGGGAGCTCGTTTGCTTCAACATGGATGGGCGCGTCGGCGAGCGCCTTCGCGTTTGGGATCTCATCGAAGGCGATCTCGTCGAGCGCATCGTCGAAGGAGAGTCCACGCCGTGCCTCACGCTGTCAGGCGTGCTCGGAGCACCAGTCCTGTGGGCCGTCGCGCCGTTCGGCGAATTTCCCGCGGCGCTCAGGTTGACGCGGGATGGCACGATGGTGGCGACGGCCGAAGAGGAGCGGGACAAGGCTGAGCGCGAGGCCAAGGCGCTGACGGCGCGAGTGGCGGAGCTCGAAGCGAAGCTGCGCGGGGAGTGAGGCGGTGGGCTGACGGCGCGGCGAGCGGCGAGTCTGCTAGTGGGACCGTAGCCGGTCCCTCCACATCGCTGCGCGATGCGGAGTCCTCCCCGCCTCCTCGAAAGTCCGAGGAGCTGCGGCTTCGGCAGGCTCGCCGCAGCGGAAGAAGGCCTTACCCTCGAGCCGCACGGCCCCTAAGCGCTCGGCTTCGCGCAGCCAGCCTGAGAGACGCTCCGCGTGGGGCGTTGATCGACCAAGGCCCGAGGGATCTGGCCGCTGTCGACCATGTGCGCCAGCTCCGGCTGGCTCGTCACCCACGCGCCGCTTGGGCCTTTCACGGCACGCGCCAGCGCGAGCTTGGGCGTCGGCGGATTGGGCGGAGGCGGCGACGGGGACAGCGCCTTCGCTGGATCGATGCAGACCGCAAGCGATGCGGCCGCATCCATCCGTGGGCCGAGGCTCGGAATGCCAAAACGATCGCGCAAGGTCGCGCCCACGGAGCTGTGCTCGAGCACCGTCTTTTCGACGTGGCCCGCCTTGACCATGCCGCCCACCACGAACGTGGGAACGCGAAACCCAAGCTGCTGAAACTCGGGGATCGGATCGGTGGTCGTGGGCGGCGGAACGTGATCGAAGAAGCCGCCGTGTTCGTCGTAGGTGATGACGAGGAGCGTTCGCTTCCACTGAGGGCTCTCGGTGAGCGCGCGGTAGACGCTCGAGACGAAGACCTGCCCGAGCCGGATGTCGTGGCTCGGGTGATCGTCGGCGGCGAAGAAGTCCGGGTCGATGATCGAGAAGTTCGGCAGGGTGCCGTTCTTCGCGTCGTCGAAGAACTCGGCGATGGGCTTCGACGGATTGAGGTTCAAGACCTCTCCGATGAAGGCGCCCGTGTACCAAGTGACGGCGCCGGCCGCGTAGTTCTTGAAGGTCTTGCCGGCGCTCTGAAGGCGCTTCCACAGCGTCGTGGGCGCGCCGACGAAGTACGCCGAGTTGTCCTTCTTGCCGCCCGACGTGCAGGCGTGCAGGTAGAAGCGGTTGGGCCACGTGGGGCCCATGACCGATGCGAACCAGTGATCGCAGACGGTGAAGTGATCGGCGAGGAAGTAGTAGAACTCGAGCTGCGAACGGTCGTGGTAGCCCATGACCTCGTCTTGCGTCGCTCCCGAGTGAGCCTTCACGAAGCCGTCGTTTGCGCCGTTGTTCCACTGGGCGTGGCTCGCGTTCCACGAGTGAGGCGGGTCCTCCGGCGTGAAGTTGGTCATCTTGAAGGCGCTGATCGCGCCGCCGTCGGGGCCGGGGTTCGTCTCGGTGCCCGTCAGCCCCTCGACACCGCCGGCGGCCGGGTAGTTTGGGTCTGAACGAAGCGCGCCGAGGAAGTGATCGAACGAGCGGTTCTCCATCATGACGACCACGATGGCGTCGATGCGCGAGAGGAGCTCCTCAGCCGTCTTTGGCAACGCCGCGTCTTCCGCGTCTTCTGACCCGGTGTCCGCCGCGTTGGCGGTGCCCGCGTCGCGTGGCTCGCCGAGGGTCGCGTCGGCGCCGCCCACCGACGCGTCCGTTGCCGGCGGCGTCGGTGGAGGCGTCCCCGTAGTGGAGCTCGCGCCCTGAGCCGCACCCGACGGCCACGAGGCCGCCGAGCCAAACCATGGCCTCGCGCCGAGACACGAAGGTGCGCATGAGCGGACGTTGGCAGAAAACGGCGCGCCTTTCAACGAAGGCCGGCCGGAAGGGGCGGCGAGGGTGCGACGTGGCCGGCAAGAGCGGGCCGCCTCTACGGTGCCGGCGTTACTGGCACTGCGCGGCGCAGCTCTGCTCGACGCAGGCGTCGATGGCGTCCACCTTGGCTCGCCCCTGCGGGTATTGGGCCTGGCACGCCGTGACGCACTGCTGCTCTTTGGCCCCCGGCTGTTGCACGCCGTCAAAGCACTTCGACATGCACGCGTCGAGGGCGCTGCATTGGGCGTCGGCCAAGCAGGTTCGCACGGGGGCGCAGCACTTCTGCTTCACGCAAGTGGAGCACGTGTCGTCTTCGGGCTCGGCGGCGCAGACGTCGCCGCTCGCCGGCGCCTGTGTGCCCGCGTCGCCGGTTGCCGCGACGGCGGAGGGCCCGGTCGACGGCGCAGGCGTGGGCGCACCTCCACGAACCGTCTGCGACGTCGAACCGCCCGTCTCCGGTGAGCCCGAGCAGCCGCCCACGAAAGGCGTTGCGAAGAGTGCGGAGGCGAGAGCGGCGAGGTGAGCGAGGTGAGAACGCATGCCTCGGTGACAGCAGGAAGCAAGCCACGCCTGCGACGCGCGTCGAAAGAGGCCGCCCCCGAGGATTTCCAAGGAAAACGCTCGGCGGCGTCGGGCTTCGCGCGACGTGCGTGATCCAGCGTGTCGCAGGCCCGTTACAGTCGGGGATGAAGGACGCCGGCGAAGAGCGCTGGCACGGCTCCGGTGGCGTTGCGTCCCGGAAGGCCCATCGATAGCGTAGTCACAATGAGACGGGTGTTTGCGTTGGTCGCCCTGGCGACCATGGGGTTCGCCGTTGCGGCATGCCCCGAGGAAGCTGTGTCGGACTTTGGTGCGGTACCCGAAGGGCCAGGCTCGCCCGCCATCACCGACCCCGTGCCCGACGCTACGGCTTCCGATGGCGCGACCGTCGACGCGGCCCTCGTTCCTGACACGGCGGTGACCTCCGACGTGGCCTTGCCTCCGTGTGCCCTCGATGCCGTCACGTGGCGAAACAACCAGTATGAGGTCGTGGCCAAGGGAAAGCGGTGGACGCTCGACGGCAACCGTCAGCTCACCGGCAGCCCCATTGGCACCGACCTTCGCGCCTTCTCAGGCTTGCGTGATGGCCCCTGCGGGTCGCAAGCCTCGGTCTGTCACCTGGACGCGCTCACGTGGCGCCCCGACATTGCGATGTATTATGCAGTCTATGGCTCGCGCTACTGGGTCTTGGACGGCGCCTTCACGTTCGGCGACGCGGGTGACGGCGGGGCCGGGGGCAACCTGCTCGAGACTGTGGCCGGCGTGGCGGCGGGGCCTTGCCTCGGCATCGACGCCGGGACGTGCGCCGTGAAGCGCTCGCGTGGCGCGACGACAGCAAGGAGCTCTTCGTGGTGAGACGGCAAAGCGTGGCGCCTCGATGGCGCCCTCGCGCTGACGACCGCGGCGGCGGGGACGCCCCTCACGGCGATCCCCGGGCTCGTCTCCATGTGCGGGGCCATTGGTGGCAACTGCCCTGTCGACGACTTCACGTGGCGCGACGACGTCGCGCAGTACCACTACTTCGCCGGGGGGAAGCTCTGGGCCGTCAACATCTCGTCCACCGCCGTCACCGGCAGCGGCGCCGATTCTCGCAACTACGCCGGCTTCGCCGCCGGGCCCTGCTCTCCATGAGTACCGTCGCGCTCGCGTGAGCCGGCAAGACCGCGGGCCGACACGCGCTCGATGAGGGGCGCGGCGTGCCGCCGCAGTTCGTCCCTCACGACCGTTACGTCGCCATCCAAAGGGCACGGCCGTCGCTTGAGAAAGGTTGCCCAGCGGCGGCGGCTTCCGCGGCTCTGGCCCCAGGTCGGCTCCTCCAGAAACGCCCTTGTCGCGCTGAGCGGCGTGCCCCGGCTCTCGAACGCGAGGGCGAGGGCCCGGTCGAGCGCGCCATCCAGCGCCATCCAGCGCGCCGGCGTCGACGGAGGCTTCGCGAAACAGAAGGAGCGCGTCGGCGAGGTCTTTGGCGCGCCAACGGCCGCGGCCATGCTCCACAATTCCGTGCAGCTTCCACGCAACCATCGTCTCGGCGCGCACCGCCAAGAGCGACGCGCCGCCAACGACGAGCGGCTCGGGGCCTGGCTCCAAGGGATCGCCGAAGCCCAGGTCGATCTGAATGCGCGGTCCGGGCCGCGCTTCCACCTTCGTCTCCACCGTGGTCCGAAGCCCGGGAAAGGGCGTGTCGCCCCAGATGATCTCGCTCACGGGCGAGTGGAAGGAGACGCTCTCGTCGCTCGACGCCGGCGCAAGGGCGAGCGCGCATCTCCGCCGCGCCTCCGCCTCGTCGAAGCGGCCGAGGCCGACGAGGTCGATGTCTTCCGGCGCGGGCCTTGACGGACAGTGGTGGCAGGTGACAAGGCCGCCGCGAAGAATCCACCGCTCGCGGAGCGGCGAGCGCGCGAGCCGCCGCAACCAGGCGTCCAAGAGCGCTCGCATTACGCGCCGTTCATCCAACCGGCGTCGACGCCGATGTTGCTGTCGTAGACGGTGTATTCGCGGAGGCGCGTGCTCGTGCGGAAGCCTGCGGCGTCGAGCGCCGCCACGAGCGCGTCGAAGGCCGCGGCGCTCGTCACGCGGCCTGAGCGATAGGCTCGCTGGGTAACGAAACGCGTAACGAAACGCGCGACCGTGTCACGAGCCGCCGTGTCGCGCCCCGCCGTGTCCTGGCTCGCCGTGTCCTGGCTCGCCGTGTCCTGACTTGATCGGCGCGCGCTCCGGGACAGGTGCGCGTCGTGTTGCTCGCAAAGAGACCGGAGTGCCGCGAGCGCGTCCTCCGAACCGTCCTTCGGCAGAATGACCTTCACGTGGTACTCGAAGTAGTTCTGCGGAGGCCGGGTCTCGGCTTCCTCATCGGTCTCGGGCACGTCAGGCTCGCGCCGACGGCCTCGATCTTCGTGCGCGTCACGGAGAAGCCGCGGCGGACGAGCTCCTTGCCGAGCGCGAGGACCTCGGCGTGCACGGTCTCGAGGCGCCCCCGGTGGTAGGACGCCGTCATGGGCTGCGAGCGGGTGACGCCCCGCGGGAGCTCGATCTGAACGAACTTCACACCGAGCTCGTTGCACGTCGCCGCGAAGCGGGCGCACGTCGCTTCGTCCTCGGCGGCGATCGTGATGTGCGCCTCAAAGACGCCTTCGTAGGATCGCCCGCGGAGGACGCCCGCCAGCGCGAGGTACGGGAACAGACGCATGTTGGCGAGGTATTTCGTCGCCAGAAGCTCCGATAGCGTCCGCGCATAGCCATCAGGAACGACAACGCGGTCCCAGCCGTAGCCGCCGGTGCCCTTGGGTCTTGCTTGCCACCTGTCCGACCAGCTCTCCCGAGAAGACGCGAGGCGTGCCCTCGCCGCTCGCGTAGGCCACGGCGACGCGCGCGCGGACGGGGGCACTGCCGAAGCGGGACCAGAAGGCTTCTTCGCCACCAAGGCGGGCTATCACGTCCTTCAAGGCGCGCGGCGCAAAGGCGGGCGGCTCGTCGATGCCGTGCTCGTGCACCCATAGACCTGTGTTCTCCAAGAAACACGGCGCGCCGAGGCGCCGAAACGCTTCGCTCACGCGACCGCTGGCCGCCGCTTCGAGGTCGTCGCCGGGCACGTGCGCGAGCGGCAATCGCTCCCACCGGACCGGCACGCCCCCGAGCAAGGTCGCGATCTCGTCGGCCTTGCCGCGATTTTGCGTGACGAAGATGACGCTAGAGGTCGAGGCCATCGTGGAAGTTCCATAAACGCCGGCGCGCCGGTGTTCTCTGGCAAGAAGCGGCCATCGATCTTCGCCGCTTCGACGAGTTTTTCGCCACGATCAAAACACGGTCGGCGCGCTCGACGCGATAGACGACGCCTTCCGCCGCTTCATCGGCGCCATGATGGCCGCGATCTCCGAGGAGCGCCCGCGCCCCGGCGACGGAGAGGGGCGCGCCTCGGTGCACCACGTGCGGCGTTGAAAAGCCGTGCTCGCGCGCGCGCCTCGACGACCGGTGATGTCTTTCGCGCGGTCCGTTCGAGGCCGATGAGGTCAAGAGGTCGAAGAGCACGAACGGCTCATGCGTGAGCGCGTAACGGGTGCCGTGCACCAACGCCAACCATTCGCCGGCGGCGCGCTCGCCGTCTTCGAGGAGCGCGTCGAAGCGCCGCGCCTCGGCTGCGACCCAGCGCGCGAACATTCGGCGGCCCGCGTTCGGAGAGTCCTCGGCGCGCGTGCCGTCGCGTCCGAGGGCCACGATGCGTCCGTCGAGGCGCGCCACCATCACGCACGACCCATCGAGCTTCTTGCACGGTGACCGTCGTGCCGGGAAGCGCGGCGCCCTCGTCGGTGCACGCGCGCGCCGTCGCGGCGCTCACGGTGCGGTCGCTCGGGCCGGTGCGCGAGCCGGGCAGGTGGCCGATGGACGGATACGGCGGCGCGAGCCTTGTGCGTGCGGCGCGGGCGCCAGAAGGCGCGGTCACGCCCGTCCTCGGCTCGCGCCCGTCGTGACGCCGCCGGCGATGAGGTGGGCGAGCCGCAAGGGTTCGGGCAAGTTGCCGTGCAACGTCGTGCCGGCGATGAGCTCGCCGGCCTCCGACGCGGAGAGACCCACGCGCTGCACGAAGACGCCGCGCAGCGGCTCCATCGGCCCCGCGCGCTCGATGAGCCGCCACTTGCGCGCGGCGCCGGGGACGCCAGCGCGAGGGGTGCCGCTGCCCGTGGCGGCTCGCCCGCCTGCGCCCCCGCCTGCGAAAAGCGCGCGTTTGATGGCGGCGTAGTTGGGGCGCCGGCGCGCCACCACGAGCACGGGCACGTCGAGCGCTTCGTGGAGCGCGTGGACGTCGACGACGTTGAAGCCGCCGACGGCGATGCCCTGGAGCAGCACGGCCTGAACGTGGCGCGCGAACTGCGAGCGCTGCACCATCGCGATCATGCGCGCCGTGGAGTTTTGCCCGTCACGTCGGATCTGAGATGAGACGACGCCATCGAGGCGCGTGCGCGAGCAAACGGTCCCGACGACGAGAATGTCCCCACGGTGCGCCCGTTCGAAGGGCGCGTCGTCGAAGCCAATGACATTGGACAGCGTCGCCATGGGACCTTGTAGCGCGAGCGGAAGCCCTCGGGAAACGGCCAGGGGCCTGCACGGGCTCATGGCCTGTGCGCGGTCTTCCGGAAGCGCGCTATAGTGAGCCTCTCGTGTCGTCGCGACTCTTCAAAGCCATTGTGGGGGCAGGCATCGCGCTAGGCGCCACGAGCGTCGCGTGCGGTCGCTTCGCCGACGAATCAAACGCGGAGGTGGGGCAGCCGACGAGCCCTGCCGTCGGCACGCCCGGGCCCGCGGCGACCGTCTCGACGTCGGCCGATGGCGCCGCAGCCGCGTTGCCCGAAGCGGACGCCAACACCGACGCCGAGGCCGATGCGGGCGTCTCCGAGGTGGATGGCAGCGCGGACGTCCTCGTCGACGCGTTCTGCGACAACACGTGGCCCACCACGAAGGGGCACGGCGGCGAGCTCCCGTCGATTTGCGTCGACCCCACAGGCGCGTGCACGCCGAAGGGATTGCCTCATCACTGCTACGCCGACCTCGGCGGCGGCGCCGCTGCGGCTTTGTCGACCTGTCGGCGCTCTGCGTCGGTACCGATTGGCAATGCCAACCGGGCACCGTGCGCGCGGAGACCTGCAAGTGTTTTGGACCCGCCCCCGTCGTCGGCGCGACGTGCGCCACCGGAGGCTGGCTCCTGCCCGATGCAGGCGCGGGCGCCGACGCAGGCGCCGACGCGGGCCCGACCACCGACGCAGCCTTCGCGGACTCGGGGTGAAGCGCACAACCCCTCCGCTCCCCGCGGAGCCGCCCGCGTTTAGTCCCGACGGACGTTGGGGCGGTCGGCTCACGCAAAAGCCGCTCCCGGAAGCCGACGAGAGCCTCGAGAGGCTCACGGCTGCTGAGCGGCGGCGCCTCGCGGAGATCTGGCTCTTGCGCTCCGGGATGGAGCGGCGCGTCGGCGACTCCTTTGCGATCATTCACGCGGCGCTCACGCGACGTCGTGCGACCGGAGGGGGTGCGGCGGCACCGCTTTGCGCGCTCGCGCATCGCGCCGTCGACGACGAGCTTCGCCACACGGAGCTCAGTCGCCTCGTGGCGTCGCACTTCGCGGGCCGTGCGCTCGCACCGGCGCCGAGGCTCGTGCTTGGACCGCCCCGGCACCAGGGCGCGTCGCCCGCGCTCCGCGACACGCTCTACGTCGTTGGGCAGTGCGTCCTCAACGAGACCACCGCGGGCGTCTTCTTGGAGTCGTGCCTTGAAGTGGCCGAAGGTGAGCTCGCCCGCGCCGCGCTTCGCGAACTCTTGAGCGACGAGATCGAGCACGGCCGCCTCGGGTGGGCCTACCTCGCGCGAGCCTGCCGGTCGACGAGCGGCGCGCCGTCTCTCCGTGGCTCTTGCCGATGGCGTTCCTCAACTTGCGCCAGTGGCGCTACGGGACGCCGGTCGATGAACGGCACACCGATGGCCTCCGCGCGCCACGGCGCGCCGCCGGCGGAGCTCCTGCACGGAGCCCTCGTCGACGCGCTCCGCACGCTCATCGTGCCAGGCCTCCAGGGGAGCTCGAGATCGAGACCGCGCCCGTGGAGGAGTGGCTCGACAGCGGGCCGACACAACGAAGAGCCCAGTTTAGCGCGCCGCGTTCCAAACCGGCGCTCCGGTGCAAGTAGCCCCTGCGCGAGCCTGCGAAGCCGCAGGTCCTCGGACTTTCGAGGAGGCGGGAGGCCTCCGCATCGCGAAGCGATGTGGAGGGACCGGCTCGGTCCCGCTTCTCGCAAGCCAGGAACTGGTCCGGGGTGAAGAGCGCCGCCGTAGTGGTTCGTGTCGGTGCTGATGATGGTCTTGGCGCCAGGCCCCTTGAGCCGAACCATCGCGGCGTCGAGCTGGCCCTTTGCCCCGTGTCGTCGGCTTCGAAGATGTGGAACGGCGCGATGAGGTTCCGCCGCCGCCGGCGTCAGCGCCACTTCTGTCCGAATGGGAATCGATGTCAGCCGCCTCCACGTTCTTCAGCACGAAGCGGCAATGGACTTGCCCTGAGTCGTAGAGCGCCTTGATCTCGCGCAAGAGGGGATTCAGCGGAATCGTCACGTTGTTGCTGAGGTTGTCGATCTCGCAGTAGTCGGCGCCAACCTGCGCCGAGCGCTTGAGCTGGTGCATCGTGAACGGCTTCCATCGCGCCTTGTCGGTGTTGGGCGTGCCCGGCGCGTTCTGCGCGTTGAACGAGCGGTGAATGCCGGAGCAGCGCGCGCGCTCGCCGTCATCGACGCCGCCCGTGTCGCCGCATGGCCCTTCGAGGTAGGCGAAGACTTGCAAGCCGCGCTGGTGCGCCTGCGCCGCGTAGGAGATGAACTCGCTCGAGTAGGGGGCCGATGCGCCGCCCGTCGCGTTGGCGCCCCAGACGTACGCGGAGCCCGCCGCCGGCAAGCTCGGAAGCTCGTCCGCTGAAAAGCGGAGCTTGCGCGGGGCACACGCGCCGCCTCCGGGCGTCGGTGTCGGCGTAGGCGTCGGCTCGGTCGCGCCGCTCCCTGCCTTGGCGAGGTAGCCGCCGTGGACCCATCCTTCGTCGTTGCCGCTCTTCACGTTGTAAAAAGGCGCCGCTCGGCCTCGTGCGATTCACGGTCACCACCGTCGAGCCTTTGGCGAGGATGCGCTTGACCGCCGTCGACGTGCTCGGGCCGGTTCGGAAGTTGACCCGCGCCGTCGTTGTCAGCTCGGTGCCCACGGCGACTCGCCGCTCACGCCGCTCGTCAGGGCGGCCCTCATCGGCAACACCTTCGTCGTCGATGTCGCCGCTGCAGCCCGCGAGGGTCGTGCCGGCCACCATGAGAAGGAGTCCACCGAGAAGCAGCTTGGTTTGCGTCATGACCAAGCCAGTGAGCAAGGCGCGCACCACCGTTGCGATCGCAACAATACACACCGTGACGTACGGCGATGTGCGTTCCCCGGTGGCGCGTAATCGGGCTCGTTTGTGCGCCGTCGCCGCAGCGAGACGCGTGGAGCGACACCGATCCGGGCTGGCGCCGCAGCTGGCGCGCGCGTCTTTAGCGCGCGGAGCACGCGCCTGAAGCCGCGTTCGTGCCCGACGGCCGCGTCCACGACGCCGCGCCGACTGGCGACGCGGCCGCCCACCACCACCAGCGTTGTGGCGTCTTCACTTCTACGCACGAGGCGCGTGTGAGCGCCGAAGCCTTCGATGCCGGCCTCGCAAACGTCCTCGAGGCGGTCCGTCAGGCCCGCCGGGTCGACGACGACGACGTCGGCGCGCGCGCCCACGTCGAGGTGCCCTGCGGCGATGCCAAACCAGGATGCGATCTCGCCCGTGAGGCGGTGAACGGCGCGCTCGAGGCTCATCGCCGGCCGACCCGCTTGGTGGGCGGTCTGGACGCGCCGCAACATGCGCAGCGGGAAGCTGTAGTGAGCCATTTGCCGCAAGTGCGCGCCCGCGTCAGAGAAACCGATGAGCACGTCCGGGTGCCTGATGATCTCGAGGAGGGAGCCCTCGCGATCGTTGGCCATCATCGTCGTCCAACGCAGTCGGGTCCCGTGTGTCGCGACGAGGTCGAGGAACACGTCGACGGCGTCTCGCCCGCGGTCCTTCGCGATCTCGGCGAAGGTCTTTCCCGCGAGGCTCGCGTCGGGCGACGCAAGGACGCGCGCCAAGGCTAGGTTCCGGTGAAACGCCCGCGGCAAAAGCGGATGCCGCCACTCGCGACGAAAGCGCGCTCGGTACTCCGGATCGCGCAAGAGCGCGGAGCGTTGGTCCGGTCGGCCAAGTGGAGCGCCGCGGCGCCGGCGCCGAACTCCTCGAAGACCACGCAGATCGAGGCCATCGGCCCAGAGATCGAAAGGCTCGGGCAGCGCTTGCCAGCGAAAGTCGCCGCCCATGACGCTGTTGACGAAGCGCGCGAGCGCTCCGATGACGCGGTGAATCCCCCGCTCGCCGACGAGATCCATCATCGAGATGATCGTCGTCTTGAGCGGCTTGCGATCGAAGAGCGGAACGCTCTCAGCATGAACAAGAGGGCGTTTACCTTCGTCGAGACGTTGGGGACGCCTTGAACACGCGGTCGCGGGCGCGCACCTCTTGAAGGAGCGCTCGGTATTCGGACCAACGCGCAAAGGTCGAAGGCAGCGGCCGGCTTCGGTACGGCTCGGTGCCGCCCATCTTGTCCCACGGCAAGGTCTGGATCGACAGCCCGACGTACCCTTCCTGTCGAGGCCCTCCCCGACCAGGTCGCGCATGCGCGAGACTCCCTGCGCCGTCGGGACGACGCCGCGCTCGAGGGCTCCGCTCGATGCCCATCACGTTCGCGCGAATCGCCGAGTGCCCGACGAACGACGCGACGTTCGGCCCCAGCGGGAGCGCGTCCAGGTGTCGATAGTAGTCGGCGTGACCTTCCCAGGTCTTCGCCGCCCGAAGGAAACGGTCGCACGACTTCGTCGGGCAGCGCTTCGACGCGGCAGTACATGTCCGCGAGCTCGTCGGGCGAGCCGACGGCCAGGCTGGGCGAGCAGCTGCCGAGGAAGACCGTCGTGACGCCGTGACGCAGCGATTCGAGGAGGAGGCGCGACCTCCACCTCCGCGTCGTAGTGCGTGGAAGTCGATGAAGCCCGGCATGACCCACTGGCCGTGGGCGCTCACGACCTCGCGCGACGCGGGCCGCTCGTGCGCCGCGGACGGCTCGAAGAGGTCCGCGATCTGGCCGCCTCGAATGCCGACGGAGAGACGGCGCGGCGCGTTGCCGCGCCCGTCGAACACGAGGCCGCCTTCGATGAGGAGGTCGTAAGGGCCCGGGCCGAGACTCATGGCGCCAGGGTAGCGCCGTCTTGGCTCGAGCGGCCTATCGCAGCGCTGCCGAACTCCCGAGCGTGGCGCGGCGGGCGCGCGCTCCTCACTGGGGCTTCTTCCGCTCGACGCGCTCGATGCCGTGGGCGTCGATGATGCCGCCTTCGGCGCCCAGCTCGGAGCCGGCGCCGGCTCCGCGAGGCCGCAGGCTTCGCGACCCGGATGCGCCCCGCCACATGATCGCGGAGGTCGGCGTCGAGCGCCAACGCGCCGCTCTCGCAGCGAGACTTCAGCGTGCTGGCGAGCTTCCGAGCCTGCTGGGTGACGTTGGTCAGGTCCGTCGGCGTGAAGAACGACTCTTTGGCGAAGACGTTCTGAACGTCGGAGTTGGGCTTCGCGATCTCCGCGGCGCGGCTACTGGAAGTGCTTGTACGTCCGCGAGCTCATGTGCGCGAGGCGAGACACGACGCCGGCGCCGCCGTTGGCCTGCGCGTTGATGTTGGTCTTCGAGACGCCGCAGTCGTTGTCGCGCAAGAGCAGCTCGTGAACGATGACGCCGGGAAGGTCGGGTCGGTCGATGGGCGTTTCCGCGCGATCTTGGTCCTCGTCCTGGCGGTCGAGGCGAACCTTCTTCAGGCGTCCGCCTTCCTCAAACACCTTGAAGGCCTGCGACTCGATGTTGCCGTAGCGATCCTGCTGCGAGAGCAGCTCGTCCATGAGGACCATGTCGGCCGCGTCTTTTGCGAGGATGAGCCCTTGCAACGAAGCTGCGTCGGCGGCGCCGCCACGAAAGCGCTGGGCGAGGGGCGTGCTCTCAGAGACCGCCTTGAAGGCGCTGCCACCCAAGAACTGGTTGAGGCCCGCAGCGCCGCCGGCCGGTTCGCAACAGAGGGTGACGGCCGTTGTCCTTCGCGTTGTCCTGGAAGGCGCCGTAGATCTGCATGAAGTCCGACGTGTAGACCTGCGCCGTGCGCGGCGCCGTCTGCGGCCTGGCGTCCCAGGCCTTGAACTGAACCCAACCGTCGTAGACGTCGAAGCCGGGGCCATCGACGGGCTTGGCGGCGACGATGCCGCGCTCGACCATCGCCTTGTGCTTCTCGAGGTCCATCGTGCGACCCACGGCGACGGGCACGCTGGCGATGCCGCCGAGGAGCCGCGACAGGTGGTAGTAGCCGATGATCGAACCCGTGTAGCTGCACGTGACGCTCTGCCCGGACGTCCCGACCTTCGACGTGCGGCAACCGCCCGCCTCGACCTCAGCCTTGGTCTTGCCGTCGAGCTTGTTGACGTAGATGCCGGGGTTCGTGCTGGACGTCTTCGGGCAGAGCGCGACGGGCTCGCCGGGCGTCTCTGATTCGAAGTTGAAGTTGCAGAGCTTCTTCTCATCCTTCACGTCGTCGGGCGAATACGCACCGCCGGGCTTTTTCGGAATGATGCAAAGCTCGTCGGGACGGCCGGCAATGGGAAAGCGCATCTGCGACTCTCCGCGCGCGGCGATGTCCGAAACGGTGAGGGCACACCTCGTCGGCGACCACTTCCTCTTCATCGGCCGCGAGCCGGAGGAGGAGCAGGCGACGGTGATCGGGGAGGCTCGTGGCTGCCAGGGCGATAAGGAGATTCTCATGCCCCGGGCGAAGCGCTAGCGTGGGCCAGCGCTCGCGCGAGATTCCGCGCGTTCTGCGCACATTGTCGCCTGGGCGGTGGCGAGGCGATCCAGGTGAGCTGGTGACTGGTTCCGCAGAACGGATCACGGAGAACGCACTGCCTTACCAACACACGGGCTCACCAACGCACGGTGCGCCCCACGACGGTCCGATCGCTATCGTCGCGGGCGATTTGCCCGGCAGGGCGGGGCTTCAGCACCACCGTGGGGAGGCCGTCGCGCACCTCGAGCAGCCGGAGCGGGACCTCCGCGTCGCTTCGCGTGTGAAAGACCACTTCGAGCGGCTCGCCACCGGGCGCGCAGAACTGGAAGAAGAAGCCTGACGGTGAGCCCCCGAGGCGCAATCGCCGACGAAGCTCCTGGTCCTTTCGGCGGAGAAACGGATGAGGTGCGACCGGGCTTTCCCGCCACCGAAAGCGCGTCATCGACTGCTGTTCATCGGCGGTGGCGATGAGGCGCGCGTCCTTCGAGGGGCGAGGATCGCGCGGAGCTCAAAGCCGTCAGCCGTCTTCCGGCGCTCGTGGGACGTCACCGTTGCGCCCTCGAGGCCCGAGGCCTCAGAGGGCGACCACCACGTCGCCTCGCTCAGCGTGAGCTCTGGGAGGGCTCGTTTGGTGGCGTCTTCCGGGCCGCAGCGCCAGCGCCATCCAGGGGTGCGGCGACGTGCCGAAGAAGAAGCCCTGCTTCTTGTCGGCGTCGACGCCGTACGCGACAGCCGTTCCGTGGCGACGGCGTCGCCAAGGGGCCACGCGAGTCGCCCGAACGGGAGCCCCGCCACGACCAAGAGCCCCGCCCAAGGTCGCGAGCAAGCGGCGCCGCTTCCCAGCCGCTGCGAGCGGCGCCACGACGAGAGTTCAACGGGCTGCAAACGCGGCGGCCACGAGACCTGCGTTGGCGGCCGCGGCCACCGTGAGCGCGTAGAGCGTCGGGAGCCAGACCGTGAGGGCCACGGCGATGGCGACGTAGAACACTGCCGGCCGAAACAACGTGGCCCGCCCGACGAACCAAGCCGTCACGAGCGCCGCCAGGCGCACGCGGTGTTGGTGACAAGAAGGGGCACGCTCGCCATCGGCGCGGAGAGCGCCACGGCGAAGCCCGCGAGGCGAGCGAAGCGAGCGAGCCGAGCGTCGCCGCGCTGGCGCCAATGCGCCGTGCCGTCAGGTGAAAGATCGGAAGCACGTGAGCGTCGAGAGCGCGATGGCGTCGTGGCCGGCCCCGCCGCGCACGAGCAGCGCGTCGGAGGCGACACGGCCCGCTAGAAAAAGCGCAGGCTCCCGCACCGACGGCGAGCGCGAACGCCAAGAGGGCCGATGCGCCGCCCCAGGCGATAGCCGCGCGTGGAGGTCGCGGCGCTTCACAGCGAAGGCGGCCGCGAGCACCGAGAGGAGCAGCGCCGCCGCCGCCAAGGATGCTCGTGGCCCTCGAGAAGAGACGAGCGCGCTGCCAAAGAACGTGAAGTGGGGAGACCTCCTCGGCTTCCATCGCTTGAACGGGACCGCGGCCCCGAGTGCCGCGCGAGGGGCGACCATCGTCGCCCATCTGCTGCAGGCTGCCGCGGGTCGAGCTCGTCAGGCGAGTCGGTGGCGCGATGGTAGTGCACGATGCCGGCGAAGGCGAAGCTCATCGTGGGGACGCCGGCCTTCTTGAAGATTGTCGCGTCGGTGTCGTTTGGCAGCGAGCCGCGCGAGCACCGACACCAGCGAGCTCGCCTGGAGCCGCGGCACGTGCGGGAGCGCCGCGATGAGCGCCGTTGTCCGGTGACGTGTCGAACATCGCGACGCTGCCGTGGCTCCCTCGCGCATCGAAGTTGAAGGCCGCGACGACGTCCTCGGCGAACGGGTGCTCTTGCCTGAAGGCTCCCGGCGCCGAGGAGTCCGAAGCTCCTCGCCGTCGGTAAAAAGGACGATCACGTCGCGGTCGAGCGGCGGGCCGCTCTGGAGCGCGCGGGCGCCTTCGAGGAGCGCGGCCGTGCCTGAAGCCATCGCCGCCGCGCGCGGGACTTTGCGGCACCGCGTCGTAATTAAGCCGCGAAGAGGGAGCGCGCGTGATCGCTGCCGCGCCCCTGATGCGAGCCACGACGTTCTCGACGCGAGCGCCCGACGTGCGCCCTGAAGAACTTATGCGGAAGATCGCGGTGCGTTGCACCTGAGGCTCGAGGCCGAGCTCCGTGAGGCGGCGCTCGATGAGGGCGCGGACGTCGTCGTGGCCCGCGGGACCCAACGGGATGCGGCGCGCGGCAAAGCTCCCGGACGTGAACCATCGCCCGCGCTGCCGCGAACGCCCGGGTGGCGCATCGACGGCCCGCGCGGGGGGCGGCTGCACATACCTGCGAAGGCCACCGCCGCCGTCACAAGGACGACGAGGAGTCCGAGCCAATGGACGATGCGCGGCGCGAGCGGGCCGCTAGGAGCGCGTCGCCGGAGCCGGCGCGCGCTCCGGCGTCACACCTGGTCAGCCACTCCCGGGGTGCGAGGTGTCGGAGCCTTTGACGACGTCGAAGAACCGCGTCTGAGGCGCTTGTGATGGGGCCCGGGGCGCCCTCACCGATGGTGCGGTTGTCGACCTCGCGGATGGGCGTCACCTCAGCGGCCGTGCCGGTGAAGAACGCTTCGTCGGCGAGCCAGAGCCGATCGCGCGTGATGCGGCCTCGCTCACCGTGACGCCCTCTTCGCGTGCGACGGGAGTGAGCGTGTCGCGTGTGATGCCGGCGAGGATGGAGTGGGAGAGGTCAGGCGGCAAGACCCCGTTCTTCACGATGAAGAGGTTCTCGCCGGAGCCTTCCGAGACGGACCCCTGCGCATCGAGGAGGATCGCCTCGTCGTAGCCGGCGAGCTTGGCTTCCGCTTCGCGAGGACGCTGTTGCATTTGCCTTATCATCTCGCCTTCGCGAGCGAGACGTTGATGTGGTGGCGGGCGTACGAGCTGATCTTGCAGCGGATGCCGCTCTTGGGCGCTTCATCGCCGAGGATGTTTCCCACTTCCACGCGATGACCGTGGTGCGGATGGGGTTGTTGGGCGCGTAGATGCCCATTGCGCCCTCGCCGACGCTAGACCATCGGCCGCAAAGTAGCCTTCGGCCATGGAGTTCGCTCGCAGGGTTTCGAGGCACGCCTGCGAAACCTGGATCTCTCGAAACTTGGGCACGAGGAGCGTCAGCTTGCAGCTGTCAAAGAGCCTGTCGATGTGCTCCTTGAGCCTGAAGACGGTGGTCTGACCGTTGGTCCGCTTGTAGGCGCGAATGCCTTCGAAGGCGCCGAGGCCGTAGTGGAGCGAGTGCGTGAGGATGTACCCGCGCCGCGTCCCAGTCGACCAGCTCGCCGTCCATCCAGATTTTTTGAAGCTTTTTCCAAGCGCGATCCGCTGCGAGTCGTTCCTATCTGGCAGCCCCTCTTCGGCGCGTAACGGGCCGTCCGTATTTCTCGCTCTTCGAGGCCCCATCATCTTCGTCAGGGCGTCGTCCTAGCGTCGACACGGCTTCAGCGACGCAGCAAGACGTAAATCTTGCCGCGCCCTGCGAGAGCCAAGCGGGAAATCTCGCCTCGGAGCACGCCGACGCCGCCCGGTGAGCCCTCGCCCTTGCCGTGAATCACGAGGACGCACCGCTCGCCACGAGCGCGCTTGTCGTGAAGGAACGCGCGCAGGCGTTCGCGTGCGTCGGCGGCCGACAGGCCGTGCAGGTCCGAGGGCGTCCACCGGGAAGCCCGCCGCGGCAAGCCTCCCGCACGAACTCCAGCGGCACGTCGTCGCGACGACCCTCGACGCGGCGCCCGTCGTCGGAGACCTCGAAGGCCGAGCCTTCCCGTCACGAGCGCGCGCAGGTGATCCATGGTCCCTGCTCGGGCGGCGCGACGCGCCGGCGGCGACGCGCGGGGGGTGAGGTCCCCCGGTCTTAGCGACGCGCCTGGCGACGGTCGAGCGGTCACCGCGCCGCTCATGAGCCGATGGAATCGAGATCGGCCGCCTCGCCTCGAGGCGCGCCTCGGTGCCGCCGCCGCCGCGCGCCTGGCGTCCTTGGCGGGTTTCGTTGGCGCGCCGCCCGGTCTTGCTGGCCTCTGCCTTCGAGGCTCGTCCTGAGCGCTGGGAGCGACGAAGAAGGCCCGGCGGACTTTCGACTTGTTCCTTGCTCTTCGACATGGCGGGCGTGAAGGGAAGGTGGCGAGCGCTGGTGCGTGCGCGCAGTTCATCACCGAACGCGACGCCGCGTCGATTATTCCTCGTCCGCCCTGAACGAACTAAGGCCTCATCGTAGAGCCGCTCCGCGTCCCCGACGCCGACGCTCGTCATGAGCCGCTGCGATGGGTAGATCGCTGCGGAGCCGACCTTCGGGCAGAGCCCCGGGAAGCCGTCGCCGTGACCCAACCCGACGCGCTTGCCTCGCGCCGGGGAGACTCCCCTGCGGGGTGGCGTCAGAGCTCGTCGCCGCCGCACCCTGCGCCGAGCAGCTGTCGTCCGGGCGACGGTTGCGGGTACAGGAACGAGATGGACTCGCGGAGTTCGAGGGCTCGAGGTGGTGGCTGCTCCGTCGCTGAAACGACCGTGCTGTGGCCATGGGCCTTTCGCCGTTGGTTCCAGCTGGAGTCGAGGAGCGACGAGTCAGTTGTTCCGGGATCCGGGGGATGGATCGCAACCCGCCCTGGCGACGCCCGCCTCCCGTAGAAGTTGTGCCAAAGACCCCTTTGCCGGTGGCCGGGCAGGTTGCAGGAAGGGAAGCGGCCCATGACTCTGCCGGCGATGGCAGCACCGCCAGCACCCACCGTCCTTTCGGCGACGACTTGGACCGTCCGTCTTGGCGAGAGTATTGGGCGGCCAGGCCGCGACCGTCTACCGTGAAGGTCGCTGACGCTTCCCCTACAAGATTCGCCCGCCGTGGCCGTGAAGCTCTTCGA
Source organism: Myxococcales bacterium (assembly GCA_016703425.1). Lineage (NCBI taxonomy): Bacteria > Pseudomonadati > Myxococcota > Myxococcia > Myxococcales > Myxococcales bacterium. Next base: position 1,207 of record JADJCA010000021.1, on the reverse strand, counting down.
CCCGGCCGGTTCGGACGCAAGCGGCCCACCACATCGAGGAGCGGTTTCACGCACCGTCCTTGCAAGACCGCGTGCGTGCACCACCCGAAGTCGTCGCGCCCACATCGAGTTCACCGTCGTGGATCGGGGCGACCGCTTGATCATCTCCGAAAGTTCGTCGATGGCGCGTCGCTTGAGCGGCTCCATCAGGCGTTCGTCCGCCGCGATCGCAAGGTGCCCACGGACCTCGCCCTCTTTATCGCGCTCGAGATCGCCGAGGGGCTCGTCGCGAGGGAGGAGCCCCATCGCCGATGGCTCGACGCTCAATATGCGGCGCATCACGACCCTCTCGCCAGCGAGGTCCGTGTTTCCTGGGCTGGCGAAGTCGCATCACCGATTCGGCGTGCACCGCGTCTCTTCCCTGGAGCCGCTCTGCCGTGCCCGGACGCCGTGCAGAGTGCCGCTGCGCGATCATGGCGCCAGGGAGGTGCTCGCAAGGAGAGCGGAAGCAACGCCGGCGACTCCGAGCGTCTTCTCGTTGGGCATCATCCTCCGGCAGCTGGTGCTTGGGCCTCCGCGCGACATGACCGACTCCGAGAAGATCGACCAAGCTCGGGAGGGCGCCATCCCCATCGGCTTGATGGAGCCACCGGTGCGCGAGCCCATGGCCGAGATTCTCCAGCGTGCGCTCGAGGTGGAGCCAGCGCGGCGCTACGCCGAACCTTCCCCGAGGATATGTCGGCTGCTACCCCCCTGCGCCCGGTTTCCTCGATCGCACTCGATCTTGGCCTTCGGTCAGGCTGCTCCGGCTCTCGCAGAAGAAGAGTCCGAAGGCGAAGAGAAGCGCTCTTAGCACGGTGAACGCGAAGTCTCTCCCCACGTCGCCAAGGCGGCACGGAAGTGCTCCGGGGCTACAACCTTCCCTCATCGACCAGTGGAGCTCGTCGAGAGTTGCGTTACGCCGTCGCTCGCCGACCGCTCGGCCATCGAGGTTGGCGGCGTCGAGGAACACGTTCCAGCTCACTCACGCGAACGCGAAGAGCGATTCGCCAAAGGTCGTTCAATATGGACATCGGCCCAACCCGCATCCCGGGGGGCAGGGTGGGGCGGCGACGCGACAGCCCAGGCCGTAACACCCTCAAGCGCTCGTCGACGTCGAGCAGCATGGTCGTGCGCGTGACGAAGTCGTACGGCGTGAACACGACGCGAGGCTTTCGCCATCAAGCAG